>JBBQDY010000020.1:0-21155 GCA_038320155.1 Cytophagales bacterium | reverse complement strand
TAAGTTCTGCATGGTGACCATTCTCGTCAGATCTGAAAACATGGTCACAATGTAATCGGCACATGACTCAGCAGTAGCATTTCCCAGCGGGGAAAGTGACTCGGCAAAATTGTAGAAGGAATCAAATCCATCAATACCGGTTCCTGCTGTAGTTTTGGTAGGAGACTGCGATATCGTATTGACCCTTACTTTCTTCAATTTTCCAAATCGGTAGCCATAGCCTCTTGCGATGCTTTCCAGCAAAGCTTTGGCATCTGCCATATCCGTATAAAAAGGAAAAATTCGCTGAGCGGCAATATAGGATAGCCCAACAATAGAAGCCCACTCATTCATCACGTCTTTCTTCTCGGCTACCTGCATCATCTTATGAAATGAAATTGCAGAAACATCATAGGACTTCATCGCCCAATCGTAATTCAAATCCCCGTATGAACGGCCTTTCCGAATATTCGGAGACATTCCTATGGAGTGCAACAAAAAGTCAAAATTGCCGCCCAAGTATTCTTTGGCTTCGGCATAAAGTTTTTCAATATCCTCCAAACTAGTAGCATCAGCAGGAATCACAATGGTATTACATTCTTGCGCAAGTTCATTGATCGCTCCCATACGCATCGCGATAGGTGCATTGGTCAACACGAATTTCGCTCCTTGTTCTTTGGCTTTCAAAGCTGTTTTCCAGGCAATTGAATTTTCATCCAATGCTCCGGTAATGATTCCTACTTTTCCTTTCAGCAAGTTTTCTGGCATATCGCTATAGTGTTGATTTCAAAATTTTGTTAAAAATAGTCAAAATTAATGATTCAAGGGCTTTCTTAGTCAAGCTCAGCCTATTTCCGCACCAATTCTCGAGCACTCTCAAGCGCAGAAGCTGATGGCGAAACCCCAGAAATCATTTTAGCCAACTCCTCGATTCGCTCTTCCAAGCTCAGCAATTTGATTTTACTTATAGTTTTTTCGGAGGTATTGTCTTTGTACACAAAGTAATGTACGTCGCCCTTTGCGGCCACTTGAGGCAAATGTGTAATACAAATGACTTGATGTTTTTTTGAAATTTCCTGCATCATGCCGACCATCTTCAAAGCTACCTCGCCAGAAATACCAGTATCGATTTCATCAAAGATCAAAGTCGGCAACTCCATTTTATCTGCCATCAAATACTTTATCGCAAAAAGCAACCTTGAAAATTCTCCCCCTGAGGCTACTTTCTTCAAAGCTTGAGGAGCTGCACCTTTATTGGCGGAAAATAGAATTTCTATTTCATCCAATCCAGATATTCCTGCTGCAACTTCGTGATGCTCAATTTCAATTTTCGCATTCTCCATGCCCAAACCAGCCAAGAGTTGACTTAATTCTTTGGCAAAGGCAGCGGTGGAATTCAACCTTTTATTACGGAGTGAAAGACCTTTGGATTGGAGGAGTTTTTCAGCTTCTAGTAATTCCAGATCAGCATTTGCTAAAATTTCGTCTAGATTCTGAACTTCAAAAACCTTATCAGCCAACTCTCGCTCGAGCGAAATCAATTCTTCTACTGAACTTAGGCCATGCTTTTTCTGCAAAAGATATAACCTACTTAACCGATCTCTGGTTTGATCCAATTTTTCAAAATCCACCTCAACTTTAGTTTCCTCATCACTAAGGCTCTCCTCAATATCACGAAGCTCAAGCATCAGTGAGTGAAAACGCTCTCTTAAAGGATCAAAAACATGCGCCAGCTTAGAAAGTTGCTGCATTCCCTGATTGATTGATGCAATCGAATTTGTAACTCCAAGCTGATCATCTTGAAGTAATTGAAGCATTTCGTTGATTCGAAGTTTGATCTCCTCTGCGTTTTCGAGAATTTCCTGAGAAGATTCAAGCTCAGATTGCTCACCAGCTTGAAGAGCAAGCACACTCAACTCTTCCAATTGAAACGCATTGAAATCCGCCTCCTTTTTTAATTCGGTAGCTCGGCGAGCCAGTTCAGTTCTATTTTTTTGAGTTGATTTAAATGCTTTAAAAGCTAGCCGATAACCTTCCAACTCGTTTCTGCTTTGGGCATAGGCGTCAATTAATCCCAACTGGAAAGCGCCAGAAGCAAGCTGAAGCGTGTCGTGCTGAGAATGCACATCAACAAGTTTTTCGCCAAGTGTCTTCAATGTGTCCAATAAGACTGGCGTGTCATTGATAAAAGTTCGGGATTTACCGCCAGAGCTGATCTCTCTTCTAATGATACAAGTCGAATCAAAATCTAAATCCTGCTGCTCGAAAAACTCCTGCAGCTTGTAGGTCCCAATTTCAAACACGCCTTCAACCACACATTTTTTGTCCTCGTGAAGTAAGACTTTCGTATCAGCACGATTACCCAAAAGCATACCCATAGCACCGAGCATAATTGACTTTCCAGCGCCGGTCTCACCTGTAATCATGCTCAGCCCTAACGCTGGCTGCATCATTAGCTGGTCAATAAGGGCATAATTAGAAATGCTGAGTGATTTGAGCATGGAAGATTTAACTGGAGGGTAAAACTAAAAAATCGAACTCAGCTTTTCAGCAACTCATTGTACTTTTTCGCATTATTCGGATCTACCACGAGCAGCAATTCAACTGCTTCGGTCCGAATCTCTAATGGCGCATTTTTTAAGATTTGGGCGATCTCGTCACTTTTTGCATCCATAAATGAAATCGTAAAAATACCATTTGGCTGGGTCTTATTTGCTTCAGCCACTATTTTTAGCGCTTCCAATATGTTACTGTAAGCTTTTTCGGGCTCGATCTGAAGGATGTCAAGTCCCTGTCTATGGTATAAATAATATGCATCCCGGATCGGTGAAAAAACAGAGGAAATGTAGATATCATTGATCAACCAGTAACGATTTCTTCGGTCTGAAGTGCTCTGCCCCCAGCCCTGTCTCCCGGATTGCTGGGCATTATTGACGATATCATTGGCTATTTCGAAGAACTGATCCCCTCCTCTACTTTCAAAGGAATCGTAATCGATTCCTAAAGCGATTTGTGCATAATAAGCTAAAAGCGAGCTTACATTATTTAAGAATGTAAATTGGTTGAATTCGATCGGTTGGGATTCGATGTACTCAAAATTCCAGTTTCGATCCGCAAAATTGAATAATAAACTCTCATAATTCGTCCCATAAACCGGGCGGACAATTTGTATCTGGACAGTTGCATTATAACTACCCACCTGAGGGACATCATTGATGGTGATTAGCATATTGCCTTTGATTCGCTCCTCGGGCCTGAATTCATCTGTAGTCCAAGACCGTCCATTTAGAAACTGCTCAAAACTTGTTTTCATTTGATTGAAAATATTGGTGTTTTGAATTCTAGCTCGTTCGCTATTGATGATTACAGTAAAATTAAGCTCTTGAGAAAAAGCATTCAGTGTCAAAAAAAATAGGGCAATGAATAAGATTCTGTTTTTCATGTACTTAAAAGTAAGGTAGAATTCATCCTTAAACCCAAACAGGGATAGTTTTGATTTGATCCAGAATTAGGGCTGCAATAGTTGTTTTGCTAGCCAATTCAGAGCGGACTGATCTACCATCGGCGCCAAATAACTCTACTTGGTTCGTGTCCACTTTGAAACCGGCTCCTTCCACTTTAGTAGAATTCAAAACAATCAAATCAAAATTTTTCTTCTTTAGTTTGGCTTTGGCATTTGCAGTTTCGTTCTCCGTTTCTAACGCAAAACCGACATGAATCTGATTTACTTGCTTCTTTTTCCCCAATTCCATAGCGATATCGACATTCTTTCTCAAGCTGATTGAAATCGATGCACTATCTTTTTTGATTTTCTCGGGAGCGATTTGAGCGGGTGCATAGTCAGCCACCGCCGCTGTGAAAACGCAAATATCTACTTTGGGATGAAGCCCAGCAGCAGCTTCATACATTTCATCAGCACTGGTTACCGCATTCCAATGAAATTTTTCTTTGGGCACCTTTAAAGAAATAGGACCCGAAACCACGAAAACTTCTGCCCCTCTTTTTGAAAATGCTTCTGCTATTGCCAATCCCATTTTCCCGCTGGAATGATTGCTGATGAATCGAACTGGATCTAAGGCTTCTTGTGTTGGTCCCATGGTGATTAGGACCTTTTTCCCTTTAAAATCATCGTTGACTTGAAAAAAACTTCGAACATGTTCGAGAATGTGTTCGGGTTCCATCATTCGCCCTTGGCCTGAAAGACCACTTGCCAATTCTCCTGATTCGGCATGCAAAACCTCATGACCAAATGATTCCAAACGATCTAAATTAGATTGGACTGTCGGGTGCTGATACATGTCCAAGTCCATAGCAGGAGCGACCATCACAGGACATCTGGCCGATAAATAGACCGCAGATAAAAGGTTATCGCAGCTCCCCAAAGCGAATTTAGCAAGGGTATTTGCACTTAAAGGAGCAACTAAAAATAGGTCAGCCCAGAGACCTAGTTCCACATGATTATTCCATTCACCCGTTTCGTCCTTTTTAAATTGACTCAATACAGGTCTTTTCGAAAGCGTGGCTAGGGTGAGCGGGGTGATAAAATCAAAAGCAGAAGCGCTCATAATGATTTGCACTTCTGCTCCTGATTTGATTAGTAAGCGGGTAAGATGAGCAGCCTTGTAGGCAGCAATGCTGCCTGTGACTCCTAAAAGAATTTTCTTCCCCGTAAGGTTCATTAGCTATTCGCCAGTTGGCTCTTCAGGCAATCTGTGGTAAATTTTATTTTCTACAAATTCTTCCAAAGCTAAAGTACTTGGCTTTGGCATACGCTCGTAAAACTTAGAGATCTCAATCTGCTCTTTGTTTTCGAAAACCTCTTCCAAATTATCAACCGTAGAAGCAAACTCTGACAGCTTATTATTCAACTCCTCTTTCAAGGTGTTGGAGATTTGCTTTGCACGCTGACCTACAATATGAAGTGATTCATAAATGTTACCTGTCTTAGCTGCGATTTTATCCAAATCTCTGGTAATGATTGATGGATTAGTTGCCATGTCTTTTTATTTAGATTTTATTAATTCTCTTTCTTAACTGCGTTTTTTTCAGCCTCAATTTTAGCTGTTTGCTCAGCTGCCTGCTGTGCATATTTATTCTTCAACTCAATGTGATCGGTTAGCGCTTCACGAGCTTCAATCTCATATTTTTTCACCTCACCGATAAACTGGCTACTTGGATATCTTCTGTAAAATGTGGTAGCAAAACCCAATGCATCATTTAATCGCTCTTCTTTTTTCACAAATGCGCTGTTCTTGGCATATCCGGTACCTACTTCCACCAGCTTGTAAGCCAATTCCTCATTATGCTCTGACTCTGGATAATCTTTTGCAAAGTTTTGAAAGTTAATGATACAAGCTCTGTAGAAATCTCCTGGATACAGTCCGTCCTTCAATCTGTAATACATATTCGACTCTTGGAAAGCTTTCTCTTCAAATCTGCCTTGCAAATCAATCAACATTTCCATTGCTCGCTCATAGCTGGCGGAACCTGGGAACTGAGTTACAAATCGCTGAATTGCTGAAACAGCCTCTTGAGAACTCTGTTGATCTAGGTTGTAATCAGGTGAATCCAAATAAAGCGAATAGGCATTCATGAATAGTGCTTCCTCTGCCAGTGGGCTTCTATTGTAAGTTCGATAGAAATTGCTGAAATATCCAGAAGCCTCTATGTAGCGCTTAGTCTTGAAGTGGGAATTCGCATAGTTGTAATCCGCTAATTCTGCTTTTTCGCTTCCTCTGATTACTGGAAGCACTTTATCGTACAGAATAATGGCCTTATTAAACTCTCCAGCTTGGTAATAATCATTGGCACCTTTATAAAGCTCTTCCCAGTTTGTGCTTTTCTCCAATTTATTGAACGGGCCACAGGAAGTAATCGCAAGGATAACTAGTAGAAATAGAAGGGATTGTATGCGCATTTTTGTTTTCAAGACCGCAAATATACGGGATAAATATTCGGATTCAAACGGATAGTAGAATAGGGAAATTGATTACTTCTTGACATGCAGCTTCTTGGTGACAATATTTTTATTGTCTAAGAAGAGCGTATAGAAATAAAAGCCTGGGGTAAAATCTGACACATTGATCAGCAGGGTGCTTCGTTCAGGGTCTAATTCGTATTCTGCGATTGGATTTCCTATGAAGCTATTAATGGTGATTTTTGCTTTGATTTTCGGGTTTTTGTATTCGTAATCTAATTGAGCGATACGGTTACTTGGGTTAGGATATACATCACTCAAAGTCATGTCTTTGTAGTCAAACTCATTCACATTTGTTTTTGAGTTTTCCACTGCATATACTGCTTCAACGACGAAAGCGTCTTTTAAATTGGACTCATTCACAAAGAATAAATCGAAAGCCCCTCTGGTTTCAGCGATTCCCATCTCAAAATCGAGATACATATCAGTCACAATTTCTCCAGGCTTGAGAGTCAATTTAATTTTAGCCAAATCCTTTCTCGGATTGAAACACTGGTCTCCAATACAGATTTTAATATTTTGAGATGAACCGATATTTCCTTTCAGATTCTTGAGAAAGAAAGTTTTATACTGATCTGATTCATTTTGTAAGATGATTGTCTTTCGCTGGGTCGAACCCAAATCTCCATTAAACTCTAGATTCTCACTGAGCACACGAACTTGCTGAGCATTACCTAAAATAGGTAGCATCAGCCAAAGGCATGTAAAAATTATCAGTAATCTGTTCATGTAAAATTTTAATCTATAAGCTTTTCAGTTATTAAACTGTAATCAATATACGGACAAATTTAAGTTTGAGATAAGTGATAAAGCGAAATTTGCGGTTAAATTCTGTTAACCCTTAGAAAATAAATTTCAACGGTAGCCGTTACCCATTTCCGTTCGTAGGTAGAACAGGCTTTAAAATCCTTTTTAGCGTCGGTGGACTCCTTTTTTCAAGTGATTTTTGGATTTCTACTTCGGTAGGCATCCGTAATTTCACATCTGGATCATTGAAAAAGTTTTTAGCATCTAGATTCACTTCTTCCACTGTTCGCCAAGCATTTATATCGTCCATGCTTGGTTTTTCCTCAATTCGCCACTCAAATCCCTCAAGTCGGGAAGTCTCCGCATTCACTAACTGAAAGGGTGTAAACTTACCATCAGGTTTTACCCCATAGGTTACTCTGGCGATAGCACCATCTTGAAATCGCAGTTTTATCGTCGAACTCAAGGTTTTATTGATTCCCTGAGTCAGCGTATCCCCTTCCAATGCAAAATAGAGTGACTCGCCATTGCCGTCGATATCCAGCCTGTCTATCTGTCCTTCTTTAAAATAACCATTGATGATTCGGCCTTTCATTTGATTGTAGTTGAATAAAGTATCACTCGTAACGACGAAGCCTTTTTCTTTCAAATAAACCCGATCCAATTCTTCATTAGCGATGTAAAAAGTCATGGAATCAGCAGAAATCTGACTTTTACTATTCCACATCACAGGATCTTGAAACATCTGAATGGAAGAATCCGAATAGTTGTAGGCCAAAGAATCTGCCACACCAGAGACATCCTTATTCAAGATTTTGACGGCATTAAAAGCCAAGAGAAATTTCACCGAATCCAATTCACTGTCTTGGGAAATGAGGGAATCTGCTGTCATATAAAGTGTGTCTTTTTCAAAATACCTCCTGACCAAAGCATTGCCATGGACTAAGCTGTATTTCCGGTCCTCCCAATATTCCCCAACATCCCCAAAAACCTCGACTTGTCGTTCCTTATTGAACACACTCACCTTTTCTTCCCCTTTGTAATATGCTGCTTGCTCATCGTAAAAAAGTTTCTTACCCTTGATTCTACTAGTTTCTGTTTCGACTATCCCGTCGAAAAACTGAAACTGCTTAGACTGGGTATTGTAAAAACTACCATCTTGAGCGTCAAGTTTATTTCCGTCTTTTGAAACCAGATTTGTCAATCCTTCGGTTTCTGCTGTTTTCGGTACCGTCAGATACACCAAATAATTGGTTTTCATGGTATAATCAGGATTCACCAACACTACATCATCTTGAAAAGTGATTCGCTCCAAATTCACCTCGTACCTGCCGCGCTCACTGGTAAGGACATTTACAGAATCGACCACTTTCCCGGAGTTGTAGTAGTAGGCGATATTTCCTAACCGATCATAATCGAGGTATTCTGTGTAAAGCGTCGTGGATTCATTAGAAAAGACTACACGGTTTCTCAATTTTGCCATTTTGGTGTTTCCATCATACTCTGCATAGGCACTTCGAGTCTTTACAGGATCTACTGTATCTTCAATCCGTACATTACCGAATAATCTGGCCCGATTCTCAACTCTGAAAAAATGTGCGGAATCACAAAAAATCAACGAATTTTGGTTTTTCATCCGAACGGAGCCTATGAGTCTTTCAAACCCGTCTGCACCTTGAAGCACTTCAGCCTGCATGATTTCCAAAGTGGAAGAGCCCTGGCCGTAAGCTATTCGGGCAGACGCTAATAGGCCGATGAATAATAGAAAGGTGAATAGAAGCTTTCGAGTCATGTGGTAGTTAATGTGGGCAAAATTACTAGAAAATGATATTTTTGATCAATGGTAAACGCTTTTATCCAGCAAATTGACAGTAAATCTTTGTTAAATTCTTCTAAAACTTACTTGCTAGCCTGCAGTGGGGGATTGGATAGTATCTGCTTGGGTGAGCTTATTTCTTTGGCTTCTATTCCTTTTGAAGTGGCCCATATGAACTTTCAGCTACGAGGAACGGAGAGCGATGAAGATGAAGCCTTTGTCCGTCAATGGGCAAAATCAAAACAAGTTGCTATACATACGAAGCATTCAGATACTAGGTCATATGCGGCTGAATTTGGAATTTCGACACAAATGGCTGCACGCGAACTTCGGTATCGATGGTTTGAGGAAATCCTGTCAACTCGAAATCTGGAAGGAATTCTTTTAGCACATCACGAAGACGACCAGATGGAGACGGTTTTTCTCAACCTACTACGTGGCACGGGTATCGATGGATTGTATGGAATGGCTGATCGAAAAGGTAAATTGATTCGTCCACTTTTGCCTTTTTCAAGAAAAAATCTGGAAGATTTCGCTCGAGAAAATCATTTGAATTGGCGGGAAGACAGTAGCAATGCTAAGCTGGACTACAAAAGAAATAAACTTCGGCATCAAGTTTTGCCAGCAATTTATGATTTTGCACCAGATGCTAAATCCAATTTACAAACCAGTCTCGGCAGGCTGACCGATACTGGAAAGGCTTACACAAGTCTTGTAGCGCAATGGCTTTCGGGCCAAATTCTCGATGAAGATGGAGTTCAATTCATTTCGATTCAAGCTCTGCTGCAAATGCAAGGAACGGTGAGTATCCTTTATTTTTGGCTCAGATCTTATGGTTTTAACTCCAGCCAAGCTCAGGACATTTATGAGGCCATGCGCTCAGGCGAGGCTGGAAAGCTGTTTGAGTCAACAGAATATAGTGTCAATGTAGACCGAGATAATGTCTTCCTTGCTCCAGTTTTCAAAAAATTCGATTCGATCCAGCTCTCCAAACAAGACATCCAATTTGAACTACCAGATGGCATCTTTGATATTATCAAATTAGATAACCCTGTACCACTGGATCAGAAGAAAGAAAATGCCATGCTCGACCTCGAGCAACTTGAATTCCCACTGACTATCCGCACTTGGGAGCTAGGTGATCGATTTACTCCACTAGGAATGAAAAGCACCAAGAAAATCTCCGACTTTTTGATAGATTTGAAAGTCCCTCTGCTGAAAAAACAGGATGTAAAAGTTCTCGTATCCGGTGACGATATTGCTTGGGTAATCGGTTACCGAATCGCTGATTGGGCTAAGACTAGCGCTGCCACACGGAAAGTACTTTACCTCAAAAAAAACTAACCTTATGTTGAATCCATTCTCAAAAACCTACTCCGAAAAAGAGCAACAAATGTTTGATTTTTTGGCACTGACCAAGTTTTTCCATCGTTTGAGAAATAAGGAAATGGCCAGATTCCTACCAGCCATGCATCATAGGAAATATGTGAGGGACGAAGTGGTTTTTTTCAGTAATGATCCAAGTCAGGCTCTTTATTTATTAAAAAAAGGCAATGTCTGCCTAACCATTGATGTCAAAGACAATTTTGAAACCATCCTAGAAATCAAGAAGGGAGAAGCCTTTGGAGAAAACTCCTTGTTGGAAAATGCAAAAAGAACCTATACCGCGATTATCACTTCTGAGGAGGCTGAGTTGATCGTCATCCCACACTTTGCTATTCAGGAGGTTTTTGACAGCAATCCAAAAATTAAAGCCAAAATGATGACCTCCCTTTCAGAGTATTATAACGACAACAATCAACGGCTTTTTAGATCGTACCGAGAGTCATTTGGGTTTTTCAGTCTTCGACAAATGTTTGAATAAGCCGATCAAATCCTCCAGATTTCTTTTAGATAATTTAAGGAGCCGTTCGCCAAAGTATTCTCGCTGTAGTTTCTATTCCTAGGCTTTGTTTAATAACTTAGCCCCTCTTTTTAGCATAAACTATACAATTAAATTCTATACAAATATGAGCAAAGTAACCGTAGTAGGAGCTGGCAACGTAGGTGCAACCTGTGCCGATGTTTTGGCTTATCGTGAAATCGCTGAGGAAATTGTCCTTATCGACATCAAAGAAGGAATCGCCGAGGGCAAAGCCTTGGATATTTTCCAGAAAGCTCCAATCAATCAATATGACAGCAGAACTGTCGGCAGCACCAACGATTACTCCAAAACAGCTAATTCAGATGTAGTCGTAATCACTTCAGGACTTCCAAGAAAGCCGGGGATGACTCGCGATGACTTGATCGAGACCAATGCAGGCATCGTAAAATCGGTAACTGAAAATGTGGTAAAGCATTCTCCAAACGCAATCATCATTGTCGTATCCAATCCACTTGATGTAATGACCTATCAGGCTCATCTTACCTCTGGATTTGATCGAAATAAGGTGATCGGTATGGCTGGAATCTTGGATACTGCTCGATACAGAGCATTTTTGGCTGAAGAATTAAATATATCTCCAAAGGAAATTCAAGCTATCCTAATGGGCGGACATGGTGACACCATGGTACCTCTTCCTAGATACACCACGGTAGCAGGTATTCCAGTTACTGAATTGGTGTCTAAGGATAAATTGGACGCGATCATCGAGCGAACCAAATTTGGTGGTGGTGAACTAGTTAAGTTGATGGGAACATCCGCTTGGTATGCACCAGGATCCGCAGCTGCGCAAATGGTAGAGGCAATCTTGAAAAATCAGCGTCGCGTGTTCCCTGTTTGTATCAAACTTGACGGAGAATATGGTATCGATGACTGCTACCTTGGAGTTCCGGTTATTTTGGGTAAAAACGGTGTTGAGAAAGTACTGGAACTTGATCTAAACGCTGAAGAAAAAGCTCTCCTGGAGACTTCTAGAGGACATGTCAAAGAAGTAATGAGCGTGCTTGACAAACTTGGTAAGTAAGTTTCAACTTTTATGAAATCAGACCTTTTATGTACTCTCTGGATTTGGAGAGGCATCTTAGGTCTGATTTTTGTATTTTATCAAAACCTGAATTAGTACCCCTCTGTGAAAATCTGGAAAAGCCTAGTCATTTTAATTGTTTTTATTCTTGCAGCTGCATCCGGCTACTGGGTTTACCAGACTTACTTTTCCAGTAAAAAACTCTCCAACCTTGAGCTGATTAGTGACAATGCGGTATTCGTGTTCGAGACCAATCATCCCGGGAATACTTGGAATACCCTAGTAAATGATCCAGCCTGGGGAATATTAAAAGCTATCCCCGGGTTTGATAAACTCAATACTCAGCTAGCTGACTTCGATAGCTTAATAGGTGACTCAAATGGATTTTTAGAATCCTTCTCCTCAAAAGAAACAACCGTCAGCCTCCACCCCACAGGCTCCGAGACATTCGAATTACTTTTTATCACCGACCTTTCAGAGGAGCGCCTCCCCGGTGTGTTAGATGAAATCAAGAAGCGCATTCCACCTGGTTCCAAATTCAAATCTCGAAGTTATTCCGAAATTCAGGTCTATGAATACTTCGATGCCACGAATAATCGTCAATGGAGTATTTCTTCCGTGGGTGGCCTCACGATGGCATCTTCCTCATCATTTCTCGTAGAGGAGGCAATTCGCTTTTATTCGAATGGAAATATTGGAAGCTTCTATGGATTAGTGCCTTCATTTTCCCCCGGCAAATCTGACATGGGAAAGCTTTTACTTTCCGGTAAAGGCATAGCAACCTTGCTCAAAGGCATCACCACTAATCGAGAATCAAGTTTTATAGGCACACTCGAAATGATTCAAGGTGCAGTTGCGTTAGAATTGACGTTGAAAGAAGAAGAAATCCAATTTAGCGGTCCTGTTTTTTACGGGGAGCCAGTCGCTTTTACACCCTCAATCCAAGCAAATCTCGCAGCAATATTAGGACTCATCCCAAATCAAACTCGGGACGTAACTCAAATCAATCTTGGAAGTATTTTTGAAACGCAGAAATTGGTCAATCGGTCGTTTACAGGTAGATCCACCCTGAGCGGCGAGATCCAACGCAAACTGATTGACAGAGGCATTTTTGACTCGTTTACCGGGGAGCTCTACCTCTTGGAATTGACTGACTTGGGACTCGGATTACCGAGTAAGGTATTACTTGCCAGGACTACCAATGCTGAAAACTCTTTGTCTCTTTTTTCTGATTTTATTACAGATAAACCAGAAAGCTCAAGGGACTTTTACCGAGACAAAGAGATCCTCTATATCTCTGAGGAGGAATTTCCGGCTCACCTTTTTGAAGGGAAGTTTCAAGGATTTCTCAAAACTTTTATCACCCAGCATGAGGACATCTTGATCTTTGCCAATTCCCAACAAGCGATGAAAAGCACATTAGATGCGATCCGAAAGGGTGAGACTTGGGGGCTTTCTTCCAATCCGCCAGAAGCTTCTGAAATTATTCTTCCAACTGCAGGTTTTGGAAAACTGATAAGTGTAAATGGGCTTTGGGATTATTGGACGAAGCAGACAAATCCTTCTTGGAGCTCTTTTCTTCAAAAACATGCTGCTGCCTTTAAATCATTCAGCTTTATTGATTTTCGAATTAATCAAATTCAAGGGGAAGCAATAGCAACTCTCAGCCTGAAATACGATGGTGGAAGCCGGCCAGAAGTAAAAACTTCAGAAGCAATCAGCCTGCAACCTAGCAATACCACCACTTTTGAAAATACGCTGAGCTTCGGGCCAAAAGTAATCGTCAACTATCAGGATAACACCGAAGATATCGTGATTCAGGATGAGCAGCATGTGCTTCATCTGATCAATGCTGCCGGTGAAAAGGTCTATTCAGTTCAATTATCAGGACCGATAATCTCGGACGCCTTTGTGATTGATTATTACAAAAATGGCAAGCTTCAATTGTTAATCGCCACTTCAGAAAAGATTTATGGGATTGATCGATTGGGAGCTTCTCTGCCAGAATATCCACTCTCGATAAATGGAGCCCAATTCACGCACTTGAATTTGGTGGATTACAGCAATTCCAAAGACTACAGATATTTCTTAGCAGCTACCAATGGAGACTTATATCTTTTGGATAAAAATGGAGATATCCTCGAAGGCTGGAATCCAAACTCTTTAAAATCAAAAGCCGTCGGAGCTCCATCATTTTACAGAGTACTTGGAAAAGGAGATATGATGGTAGCCTTTACCGAAAATGGCGAACTTCATTTGTTTAACAGAAGAGGCGAACTTCTGACCAAATCAGGGATTCCCATTGGTGCGGGATTTAAGCAAAAACTGCATTTCACCAACGATTCAAGATCAGGCATGAACCAGCTTGTTGGAATTTCTTCGAGCGGCGAAATCGTTCGAATCAATCTCAACGGAGAAGTGATTTACAGAAATCAATTGGTCAAAAGTGATCGAGATAATGAATTTCTGATAATCCAAAGTCAAGACGAGTCAGATTATGTCTTTATCTCTAGACAGTTTAATCAAGTTACTGTGTTGGATAACTCTGAGTCTGTACTTTTCGAAACACGTGCATCGGCAGAGGGATTAATTTATCAATATTTCAATTTTGGGTCGAATAAAAAGATTCTTGCGATCACAGATCTAATCCAAAATTTCTGCTACCTCTATGATCTTCAAGGAAACCTTTTGACCACCATGCCACTGGAAAGCTCTGGACCTATTCAGATCACGCACCAATCTTCCAAAGGTCAATACCTGATCCGAACCATCAATGGTAAAAAGTTTACTGAATTCCTTTTAGCGGATTAAGCCAGTCATTTTTGGCCTAGCTTTTTGAATCCCTAACTTGCGAAAAATCCAATACCTCATGCTTAAGCAGTACTCTTTTCTACTTTTTCTATTTACACTCCTAAGCGTTGATTCATTTGGCCAGCTGATCACAGAGCAACAGGATTTCGATAAAGTCGGTGCTGTTGCAAACCTCAGCTCCCCATATCATACCACTTTGACTCTTTTTTATAATTTGGAGGAGGATCACTATTTCCCTGAAAAGGCAGCGCGTGCCTTAGATACCAAAAATCTCGGGGAGGTCAATACAAAAAGACTGGCAGTCCAGCTGAAGCAAATTTTTGAAGGCAAGGGAGTGATTATTCGGACCAATTCAATCCCAAATGAAGCTAATTATACCGATTCAACTGCCTCAGGGGAGCATATTTACTACTTTGATAAGAAAATCCTTCCAGGAATCTTCTTAGAAAAAAAAGACGACGTATGGAAATTTTCTCCTTTTTCCGTAAGTCAAATTGAAGAACTACACTCGGAAACTTATCCTTACGGCACTGCCAAACTCCTCAATATCCTTCCAAAAATTGGGACACAGGAATATCTGGGTTTACAACTCTGGCAATTCGTTGGAATTTTTATTCTAATCCTTCTGGTCTTCTTAGCGCATTGGATCTTTACAATCGCGGTAGACAAAGTGTTACTATATGCTTTCCATCGATCAGGCTATGGGAAATTGGGAGAGAATTACCTCCTACCAGTAGCCCGAGTAATGAGCTTTTATTTGATAGTCCTGTTGCTTTCGATTTTCATCCGATTACTGCAACTTCCTGCTGAGATTTGGACTTGGGTTTTGGTGATATTCAGGACGCTCAAGCCGTTTTTGATTACGTTGATTTTCTACAAATTAGTCAATGTTCTTGCTGCCTATTTTACTCGCTTAGCCACCAAAACAGAATCTACGCTCGATGACCAGTTAGTTCCTTTGCTTCGCAAAACGCTGAAAGCTTTTGTGATCATCATTGGTACGCTTTTTATCCTTCGGGATGGACTGAACCTTGACATCATTCCTTTTTTGACTGGTCTTTCAATTGGTGGTGTTGCGATTGCTTTAGCAGCACAAGACACCATCAAAAACTTCTTTGGTTCGGTGATGATCTTTATTGACAAGCCCTTCCAAGTCGGAGATTGGATCACCTCCGGAGATATAGACGGTACAGTAGAGGAGGTTGGCTTTCGCTCAACGCGAGTTCGGACTTTTCGGAATTCCTTGATGTATGTACCAAACGGCAAAATAGCAGATGCGACCCTGGATAATCATGGACTGCGTCAATACCGAAGATTTTTCACCACATTGACCGTGACCTATGATACACCACCAGTTTTAATCGAGGAATTTGTCAATGGCCTTCGAGAGATAGTATTGGCTCATCCACATACTCGGAAGGATCTGTATCACATCTATTTCAACAATCTTTCTTCCTATAGTCAGGACATTATGTTCTACATATTTTTCGAAGTACCCACTTGGGGTGAAGAGTTGGCTTGCAGGCATGAGATTTTGATTCAGACGGTAAAGCTGGCCAACTTGCTTGGAGTTCGATTTGCCTTCCCAACACAGACACTTCACATGGAATCCTTCCCGGAGAAAAAAGGATTAGTCCCAGATTATCAAGCTGATCAAGCTTTTTATCAAAACAAGCTTGGTGAATTCATGAACACCACTTTAAATAGGAAGTCATAGTCTTCTCCTTCCTTTTCCATTCAGGGTAAACACTAAAAACTGTACATTTTTGGAATTAAACTTGTACAAATTCAAAATAATTCTTGTACAATTTCAAAATCTAGTTTGTACAATTTGAAAATTAACCTTGTACAATTTCAAAATTTATCTTTCATTTGTAGGCAATGAAAGTAATTAATCGACAGATTTACAAGCCAATACGGGAATACAAAGAAAAATACCCAATCCTAGCACTAACAGGCCCTCGTCAGTCTGGCAAAACGACGCTTTTGAAAGCACTCTTTCCAGATTATCGCTATGTGAGTTTGGAAAATCCAGACACTCGGGACTTTGCGCTCAATGATCCCAATGGCTTTCTCACCGAATATAATGACCAAGTGATTTTTGATGAAGTGCAGCAGGCTCCTTCGCTATTTTCTTACCTGCAGACAATCGTAGATAGCCGGCCTGATCGGATGGGCGGATTTATCCTGTCTGGATCTCAAAACTTTCATCTGATGGAGCGAATAACGCAAAGTTTAGCAGGGAGAGTAGCCATCTTTAAATTACTTCCACTGGATATTCAGGAATTAAAAGAAGCAAATCTCTTGGCTGAAGATCCACTGGACCAATTGATTCACGGGTTTTATCCTGCGATCTATGATCGTCAAATCCCCTCCAGCGTATTTTATTCTAACTACATCCAGACTTATGTCAATCGGGATGTGACTGAGCTGTTAAGCATCCAAGATATGCGTCAGTTTCAGAACTTCCTTGGTCTATGCGCAGCTCGTGCAGGTCAACTGCTAAACCTGAGTGCGCTGGCAAACGAGACGGGGATTACACAGCCTACTGCCAAAGCTTGGCTTTCCGCATTGGAAGCCAGTTACATTACCTTTCAGCTTTACCCTTTTCATAAAAATTTCAGTAAGCGAGTGGTCAAAACTCCAAAACTCTATTTTCATGATACAGGCTTGCTTTGCCATTTGCTAAAAATCACCAAAAGAGAACAACTCCTGACTCATCCTGTGAAAGGAGCATTATTTGAAAACATGATGATCAGTGAATTTTACAAGCAAATGTATCATCAGTACCAAAATCAAAGTCCCTGGTTTTGGAGGGACAATCATGGGAATGAAGTTGATCTTTTGCTGGATAAGGGACTTTCCCTAGATGTATTTGAGATCAAAGCCAGTGAAACCTTGCTGACAGAAAATTTCAAAGGGCTCTCGAAATTTGAAGGCATTTCAGATCTGCCTATTGACAGCAAAGGGCTAATCTATGCAGGAAAGTCAAACCAAAACCGCTTGCAGGGCAAGGTGATTTCTTGGAAAGATTTTACGGATTTCTGAAAAGCTCATCAAAATCCAGCTCAGTTTTTCTCAGAAAACAAGGATTGAAGTAATTGCCAGAAACAGCTTTTTGAATTCGTATCACACCCATTTAGCTAAAAATTAATTAAAGTAAATTTTACTGACAATTACCTCCAGCCCGCTTGGTGGCTTCAATAGATTAGCCCTATTTTGAAGTCTCAAATCCCCAAGCTGTATGTATTTAATTTTTGATACCGAGACCACCGGTCTGCCCCGAGATTACAATGCCCCCATGTCCAATGTGGACAACTGGCCTAGACTCGTCCAACTAGCATGGCAACTGCATGATGCTAAAGGAAATCTACTCTCCAATCACAATTACATCATACGCCCCGAAGGATTTACGATTCCCTACAATGCGGAAAAAGTCCATGGTATCTCCACCAAACGAGCTTTGGCCGAAGGTCATGATCTAAAACAGATTCTTGGAATTTTTGAAGGGGATGTGCAGCAAGCAAACTACTTGGTTGGTCATAATGTCGAGTTTGACATTAATGTAGTCGGCTCGGAATATCTACGAGCGGAGGCGACTATGCCACTCACAGCGACTCAGCTCGACACTAAAGACGTCTCTACAGAATTTTGCGGGTTACCGGGTGGTCGCGGTGGTAAATTTAAATGGCCAACTCTTACTGAATTACATCAGAAGCTTTTTGGAAAAGGATTTGGCGATGCGCACGATGCCGCCTATGATGTGGATGCGACCGCGCGTTGCTTCTTCGGCTTGATCAATCAGGGAGTACAAGCTCCAACCGCAGGTCTGTCGGCAGGTGAGGTAATCTACGAGGCCCCGAAATTGGAAGAGGCCAACTTTGCGCAAGCAAAAGACACACAAAAAGCTGCCGCAAAAGATGTCTTGAAATTGGCTGGCAAAGCGGATATTTCAGATCTGACGGACATGCCTTTCACCCACTTGCATGTGCACAGTCAGTTTTCGGTACTTCAGGCCACTTCAGAGATTCCTGCAATGGTTGCTCGGGCAAAGGCTTTGGGAATGCCTGCCATCGCCATGACAGATCATGGAAATATGATGGGCGCTTTCAACTTTGTGAAAGAAGCGATGGCACAGGGAATTAAACCGATCCTAGGATGTGAATTCAACCTGTGTCGTGACCGAAAAAACAAAAGCAATAAGGATGACGGATATCAGACTGTCTTACTTGCAAAAAATAAAGCGGGCTATCACAACCTCGCCAAATTAGCCTCCTATGCCAATATTGAAGGGTTTTATTACCTCCCCAGAATCGACAAAGAACTCTTACTCCAATACAAAGGCGACTTAATCGCCACCACAGGAGGACTTTGGGGAGAGATCCCGTTTTTGATCTTGAACGTAGGGGAAACCCAAGCCGAGGAAGCTTTTCTCTGGTATAAAGAGCATTTTGGAGAAGATTTTTATGTAGAGCTGAATCGTCATGGAGTCCCAGAGGAGGAAAAAGTAAATGAGGTATTGTTGGAACTTGCTTACAAATACGATGTCAAGTATTTCGCAGCAAACAATTCTTACTATACAGAGAAAACAGATGCTAAAGCTCATGATGTCCTGCTTTGTGTGAAAGACGGCGCACTCTTGGTGACACCAAAAAAATACATTGGCAAGCGTGGACGAGAATTCCGCTATGGTTTCCCGAATGATGAATTCTATCTGAAGACACCCGAAGAGATGAAGAAGCTCTTCGCAGATCTTCCCGAAGCCATCGAATGTACTCAAGAGATTGTGGGCAAGGTGGAAGGATATAAACTAGCCCGAGAGGTTTTGCTTCCGAAGTTTGATATTCCAGCTGAGTTCGTCCATCCCGAAGATGCGGAAGATGGAGGCAAACGAGGAGAAAATGCCTATTTGCGTCACCTGACCTATGAAGGCGCGAAAAAGCGCTACAAAATAATGACCCCTGAAATCCAGGAGCGTTTAGATTTTGAGCTGGCAACTGTTCAGAATACAGGTTATCCTGGATATTTCTTGATCGTGCAGGATTTCATCGCAGAGGCGAGAAGAATGGGAGTTTCCGTTGGCCCAGGTCGTGGATCCGCTGCAGGTTCTGCCGTAGCATATTGCACGGGTATCACCAACATTGACCCAATCGCATACAAGCTACTGTTTGAGAGATTCTTGAATCCTGATCGAGTATCACTTCCCGATATTGACATTGACTTTGACGACGAAGGCCGCCAGTCTGTGATCGACTATGTGATCAAAAAATACGGTTCCAATCAAGTGGCTCAGATCATTACTTATGGCACCATGGCTGCCAAGTCTGCGATCCGTGATACGGCACGAGTGCTGAATTTACCTTTGGCAGAAGCTGGAAGACTGGCAAATCTTGTTCCTGATATCAAATTGAAAGCGCTATTTGCTCTGCAAGGTAACCGAGCAGCAATTTCAGATAAGTTGAAAGGTCAGGGTGAGATGATCGCCAAAGCAGATGAACTGATTCGAATTTCCAAAGGACAAGACGAATCTGCAAAGACCATCAATCAAGCCACGATGCTCGAAGGATCGGTTCGAAATCTCGGGATCCACGCGTGCGGAGTGATTATCACCCCTGACGACATTACTAATTTTGTTCCGGTCGCTTTGGCAAAAGATTCCGAGATGGTTTGTACACAGTTTGACAACTCCGTGGTGGAATCTGCAGGTTTGCTTAAAATGGACTTCTTGGGTCTGAAAACCCTCACCCTCATTAAAGACGCCATTAAAATTGTCAAGGAACGCCACGGAATAATCTTGGATGCAGATGAATTCCCAATTGATGATGAAAAGACCTACGAGCTTTTCCAACGTGGGGAGACAGTCGGAATCTTCCAATATGAATCTGCCGGTATGCAGAAATACATGCGCGAACTCAAGCCAACAGTATTTGCGGATTTGATTGCCATGAACGCATTGTATCGTCCAGGCCCAATAGCATATATCCCTGCTTTTGTCAGAAGAAAGCATGGAACCGAAGTGATCGAATACGATCTGGATGACATGAAAGAATACCTGGAAGAAACCTATGGTATCACGGTCTATCAGGAGCAAGTGATGTTGCTTTCACAAAAATTGGCAGGTTTTACCAAAGGTGAGGCCGACGTGCTGCGAAAGGCAATGGGTAAAAAGCAGAAAGATGTCTTGGATAAAATGAAGCCGAAATTCATCGAACAAGCTTCTGCCAAAGGCCACGATGCTAAAAAACTTGCGAAGATTTGGACTGACTGGGAAGCCTTTGCATCCTACGCATTCAATAAATCTCACTCGACTTGCTATGCTTGGATCGCATACCAGACAGCTTATCTGAAAGCTCATTATCCAGCAGAGTATTTAGCTTCGGTTCTCAGCAACAACATGAATGACATCACTCAGGTGACTTTCTTTATGGAAGAATGCAAGCGGGGAGGAATTCCAGTTTTGGGTCCTGATGTCAATGAATCCAAGAGTGGCTTTACGGTAAATAAAGTAGGTGAAATCCGATTCGGAATGGCAGCAATTAAAGGTGCAGGTTCGGCCGCCGTAGAGGAGATCATCAAGGAGCGCGAAAAAGGTGGAGTTTTCAAAAATATCTTTGACTTTGCGAAGCGAGTAAGCTCGAAAGCTTTAAATAAAAAAACGATGGAAGCCTTGGCTATGGCCGGGGCTTTCGATTGCTTTCCTGAGCATCATCGCAGGCAATATCTAGAGGCAGCAGACGGAGATATTTCGCTGATCGAAAAAGCAACAAAATATGCACAGAAAATCCAGCAGGAGGAAGATTCTGCTCAGGTAAGTCTTTTTGGCGGGGGAAGCGGAAGCATGGCTGTTCCCATGCCAACCATTGCACCGATGGAGCCTTTC
>JBBQDY010000019.1:0-21205 GCA_038320155.1 Cytophagales bacterium | reverse complement strand
TGTCTGAGCAAGTGCTGTTCGAAGAGCTTTATGATCAAGCTCGATTAGGTTTGACAGATGCGCTCGATGGCTACCCAACAGGTTCTGCTTCTTCCTTCTGGTCAAGCGGACGTTTGCCTTGGATGCTTACTGCTACTGCAGACATCAACGGTGTAAAAGAGCAAATCCGATTTATCAATATTCACGCGAAATCAGGCTCAGCCAATGCTGATCTTTTGCGTAAAAGATTTGATATCCAAGTGCTAAAAGATAGTTTGGATGCATACTATTCCAACGATAATATCATTTTGCTTGGAGATTATAACGATGACTTGGATCAATCCATCGGAACTGGACCAAGTACGTATGAAGTGATCATCTCCGATCCTGATTTTGATGGAGTCACGATTTCACTGAGTGAGGCAGGATTAAGATCCTTTATTTTCAACGATAATGTGATCGACCACATTATAATTTCCAATGAGTTGTATGATAACTATCTCGAGGGTTCTGAGACCTTGTTCATTCCTTTCAATTTGATTGAAAATTATGGAAATACTACTTCAGATCACTTGCCGGTTTCTGTTCGCTTAATAGCTGGTGATCCGGTTGTTTCAAATGCCGGTGAAGATGCAGTAGTTTATTTGGGTTATGAGCCTTTGTCTAGTACGACGCTTAGTGCGGCAGATGCTACGGGTGGCACTGGTCCATATACTTACACTTGGAGTACTGGTCAAACAGGACAAATCATCGTAGTTTCTCCGACTGAAACGACCACATATACGCTTACGGTGACAGATCAAGCTGGAAATATCTTCATCGATGAAGTGAAAGTCTGTGTAGTAGATGTGAGATGTGGCCCTAAGGGAGATAAGGTGGCTGTATGTAAGGTGAACGGAAATTTCGGTAAGTCTAATACGCTATGTGTTGCTCCTCAAGCTGTCGCTGCCATGTTGAAAAATGGTGCTTCGCTAGGTGCTTGTGGAGCTATCCCTTGCGGAACGAATTCAGATGAGCCTGCAAGCAGTTTTGTTGAGGCCAGTGTGAGAATGGCATTCCCGAATCCAATGGGTAAGCAGGTTGAAGTCCAGTTGGATTTACCGCTTGATTTGGATGTTGCGTATGTTTTATTCAGCGAATCTGGTGAAGTGATGCAAAGTGGTACAGCTCAATTTACCAATGGTAAACTTGCCTTAGACTTTGGAAATACTTCCTTGAAAAAAGGATTCTATTACCTTCATATCAATCAGGGTAAAGAGACGAAGATGATTCGATTGTTGAAAAAATAATAAACCTTATTTAAGTAAAAGCCCGATCTATGGTCGGGCTTTTTTTATGGATTTTTTTTTGCGGCAGTTAGCTATTCAATGAACAAATAGGCCTAAAACTTTGTACTACGACTATGCTAAACTGGAACGACATTATCAAATTTGCCAATAACGGCAATCCCACTCCTCCCAATCGAGTGGAGAAAACTGAAAAAGAATGGAAAGAAGTCCTTAGCTCGGAGGCATTCCATGTTGCTCGACAAAAAGGAACTGAAAGAGCACACAGTTCAGATATGTGTAGCCTTTTTGAACCCGGAAAATATGCCTGTACTTGCTGTAAAATACCTTTGTTTGATTCGAGCGTAAAGTTTGAAAGCGGAACAGGCTGGCCTTCATTTACTCAACCCATTGAAGTGGAAAATGTGGGTTATCATAAAGATGTGAGTTTTGGAATGGTACGAGTCGAAGCACTTTGCAACGTTTGTGATGCTCATTTGGGACATGTGTTTCCAGACGGACCAGCTCCAAGTGGCTTGCGCTATTGCATCAATGCAGTGTCTTTGGAAAAGATTTCCGAAAAGTAACCAAGGTTAAGTTGTCCTGCTTCTCTGGAAGCTAGACTTTCCCTAAACTCAATTCTGGTTCAAGATCTTCAGACTTGGACCATTTTTTTATTTAGTTTCAATTGTCCTGCTTCTCCAGAAGCTGGACTTTCCAACTCTACTCTGGTTCAAGGTCTTCAGGCTTGGACCTTTTTTTTTTAGGTTCAATTGTCCTGATTCTCCAGAAGCTTGACTTTCCAACTCTACTCTGGTTCAAGGTCTTCAGACTTGGACCTTTTTTTTTATTTAGGTTCAATTGTCCTGCTTCTCCAGAAGCTGGACTTTCCAACTCTACTCTGGTTCAAGGTCTTCAGACTTGGACCATTTTTTTTATTTAGTTTCAATTGTCCTGATTCTCCAGAAGCTGGACATTCCAAACTCTACTCTGGTTCAAGGTCTTCAGACTTGGACCATTTTTTTATTTAGTTTCAGTTGTCCTGCTTCTCCAGAAGCTGGACATTCCAAACTCTACTCTGATTCAAGGTCAGACTTGGACCATTCTTGCTTATGATTAATGATCGTGGCGGAAGGCCATATTTTGATTTTAAATCAAAAGTGAGGATTATTGATCCCAATGAACCCAAGCACTGACCTCGACTCTATCCGGCTTAATTTTTCTCCAAACGATTTACTGCTTCTCAATTTAGCCCTCGCATTAATTATGTATGGGGTGGCATTGGATCTTCGTTTTCGAGACTTTGCTTATTTGGCTAAAAACCCAAAATCCTTTTTCCTGGGCTTATTTTCACAGTTTCTTTTGCTGCCTTTTCTGACTTGGTGTTTGGTTCTGCTCATGCAGCCTCCGCCATCTGTAGCTTTGGGGATGTTCCTGGTTGCTGCTTGTCCCGGCGGCAATGTTTCCAATTTTCTCAGCAGTCTTGCGGGAGGAAATACGGCACTATCGGTGAGTTTGACTGCATTCTCCAGTAGCAGCTCGATTTTCATGACCCCATTCAACTTTGCACTTTGGGCGAGTTTCTATGCGCCTACCTCCAATTTGATTCGAGAGATTGGGTTAGATTATTATGATGTTTTTATAACTGTCGCCTTGATTTTAGGTATTCCATTGCTATTGGGAATTCTTACCAGACATTACCGGCCGATTCTGGCTGAGCGCTTTGCAAAGATTTTAAAGCCGTTGAGTATTCTGATTTTTGCTGCTTTTGTAGTGATTGCTTTCTTAGGAAATTTCGATTTGTTCCTTGCCTACATTTCACTGATTTTTTTGTGGGTTTTTGCACATAACCTCGTGGCATTAGGAGCTGGATATCTGACGGGAAAAATCTCCCAATTGCCTTTGGCAGATGTCAAAACATTGGCAATTGAGACAGGTATCCAGAATTCTGGTTTGGGGCTGGTGTTAATTTTCACTTATTTTGATGGATTAGGCGGTATGGCTATCATAACTGCGTTGTGGGGAATATGGCATTTGATTTCAGGATTGACGATCGCTAGTCTATGGAAACCAAAAGCTACCCCAGCAAATCTTGAATTGAGTAAATGATCTACCTATTAAATGCCTTTCTCCGACTAATAACTAAAATCGCACTACGCGGCTATTTTAGAAAAATCATTGTTGAAGGCAAATCAAATATCCCAAAGAATTGCCCCGTCATTTTGGTGGCGAATCATCAAAATGCGTTGATCGATCCCCTACTCCTTGCAACGCACACTAGTCTTAACCCTTATTTTCTTACTCGGGCCTCTGCCTTCAAAAATCCCATTGCTGCCAAACTTCTCAGCTGGATCAGAATGCTTCCTGTCTATCGTGTCCGGGATGGATTTTCCACCATTCAGCAAAATCAAAAAACCTTTGACCAGACTTATGAAGTGCTTCGAAGGAATGGAACCGTTATCGTCTTTGCAGAGGGAACCCACAGCTTGATTCGGAATCTCCGACCATTGAGTAAGGGTTTTACACGTATAGCTTTTGGGTTAAAGGAAAAATATCCTGAAAAAGAACCTGTCATTCTTCCGGTGGCTTTTGCGTACAGTGCACATCGACGAACTGGAAGCCGAGTTCGGATCACCTTTGATCAACCAATTCCAGTCGATATGCCTGCCTCCAAATCAGGACAATTGACCAAGGCAGTCGAAACTGCACTCAGCAAATTGGTCGTGAGTATACCCGATGAGGACTATTTTCGGGAGCTAGATTTATTGATTGAGAATCAGGTGGATTTGACCTCAAGAACAGAAGTAAATCTATTTTTAGATGAAGGTAAAGCTATCAAGAAGGTTAAATCTGCCGGAGGACTGATAAATAAGATGATGAAAATCTTTCACTTCCCACTTTTTCTTCTTTGGCTTTGGAAAGGATCGGGGATCCAAGACAAGGTATTTGATGCTACTTTTAAGTTTCTAATCGGCTTTGTTTTCGCTCCGATTTGGTACTTGATTTTAATTGTGCTCGGACTCAGCACCACCATTGGATCCTGGGCGATTTCTATTCTGCTTCTTGGTTGGATATCAGTTTGGTTCAATAAAAACCCACAGGAATAAGCGCTCCGAAACCAAATATTATTTGGGATATTTTCTACCTTTGTTTCAAAGATTACAAACCCAAATAACACTGCAATGACTGAAGATTTCCTTCCCCTCAACGGTACCGACTATGTGGAGCTCTACGTAGGCAACGCCAAACAATCTGCTTTATACTATCAATATGCTTTCGGATATGAGTTAATCGCCTACGCAGGTCCAGAGACAGGAGTTCGTGATCGAGCCTCCTATGTTTTGAAACAAGGTAAAATCAGGTTGGTCTTGACTTCTCCAATGCAACCAGAAGGACCAATTGCCCAACACATTCAACTTCATGGGGATGGGGTGAAAGTGCTGGCACTATGGGTGGATGACGCTGAGAAATCGTGGAAAGAGACGACTTCCAGAGGTGCTATTTCAGTAGAAGAACCCAAAGTTCTCAGTGATCAATTTGGAACTGTAAAAGTAGCTTCCATCAAAACTTACGGAGATACGATTCACACTTTCGTCGAGCGGAAAAACTATTCTGGAATATTCCTTCCAGGGTATATGCCTAGAAAGAGTGCCTTCACTCCTACCTCAATCGGTTTGGAATACATCGATCATTGCGTTGGAAATGTAGCTTTGGGCGAAATGGACCAGTGGGTGAAATTCTATGAAACTGTCATGGGCTTCAAGCTGTTGATCACCTTCGACGATAAAGATATTTCCACTGAATATTCAGCGCTGATGTCGAAGGTTGTTTCCAATGGAAATGGCTACGTGAAGTTTCCAATCAATGAGCCAGCGGAAGGCAAAAAGAAGTCGCAAATCGAAGAATATTTGGATTTCTATAAAGGTCCTGGAGTGCAGCACATGGCAATCGCAACGGATGATATCATACATACTGTAGCTGAATTGCGAAAAAGAGGCGTTGAATTTTTAGAGGTTCCTAGCTCCTATTATGAAGATCTTTTGGATCGAGTGGGCCAAATTGACGAAGACTTACAACCAATAAAGGATCTCAATATCTTGGTTGACCGCGATGAGGAAGGGTATTTATTGCAAATATTCACAAAACCGATCCAAGATCGCCCAACGTTATTTTTCGAGATTATCCAGCGAAAAGGTGCCAAATCCTTTGGCAAAGGAAACTTTAAAGCGCTTTTCGAAGCGATTGAGCGAGAGCAAGAATTGAGAGGAAATCTCTGATAAAAAAAACCGGCCTCAGCCGGTTTTTTTTATGCCTGTTTGTTTTTCTGAATGATTTCGAAAATAAGGTTTAAGGGTATCCGCGGTGATGCCAGTAGCCTTATTTTCTTTGCTTAGTGGGACCGAAGACAAAAGACGGAAGCACCCAATTATCATTTAGACGCCATTTAGATTCTTGGCTCTTTTGCCTACTGGCAAAGTAGCGGATAATCATAACAGGATTTCAAGGATCATTATTTTAAGTTGAAAAGGTCCGCTCTTCCAAATAAAATCAGGAATTGATAAAGTCTCTCAAATACAATGTTTCATCGATTAATATTGATAGCCCATATCAAAATAGAAACATTAAACCCTACACCAGAGATTAACTCGCACTCAAATTGATTAGTGAAGTGTCTTAATTCTTTCTATTTATGGTGCTTCCCTCAGAACTTCCGAGAGGATTAGTTTATGTCAAAGCGAACAGTCCCGGATACCAAAGAAAACAAAAAGGTGAAAAATTTCAATTTTTCGATCTGGTAGGCAAGAGGATCGACGATTCTAAAGAACTGGATAGAATTGCTGCGTTGGTTATTCCTCCAGCTTGGAAGGAAGTTTGGATTAGTCCAAAACCAAATGCTTATCTCCAAGCAACTGGACTCGATGAAAAAAATAGAAAACAATATCGCTATCATCAGAATTGGTCCTCCTATTCTACCAAACTTAAATATAAACAGCTTCACAGCTTTGGAAAGTTTCTGCCCAACTTGAGGAAAAGGTATAAGCTTGATCTCAAGAAAAAAGATTGGCCTAAAGTAAAAGTATTGGCTTTGGCTGTAGCCATTATGGATGAGCTTTATATCCGGGTAGGTAATACACAATACACGGAAGAAAACAGTACTTACGGGCTTACTACCTTAAGAAGAAAGCACCTTGGTATCAATGGAAATTCTCTAGAATTAAATTATGTAGGCAAAAGCGGAGTATCACAAAGTTTGAAGCTCACCAAAAGGAGATTGGTGAAACTTCTAAAAGATTGTTCTCAGCTACCTGGATACGAGATTTTTAGATACAAGGAAAATGGTTCTTGGTATACTCTAGATTCTTCGGATATAAATGAATACCTAAATCAAGATGCGGAAGATGGCCATTATTTTACTGCAAAGTACTTTCGTACTTGGGGAGCCAATGGGCTCTGCGTGAAATTTCGAGAAAAAGCATTGGATGAAGTTTCTGGAACTCGAAGAAAACCAGAAACAGAACTGGTTCGAATGGTTGCCAAATTAATGGGACATACTGTTTCTACCTGCAAGAGCCATTATTTGGATCCTGAGGTTGTCAAATATTGTTTGACCAATGATTGTGATTCTTTGGAGATTAGTGAGGAGTTGAAAAGTCAGGACTACAAGGCTGAAGAAAGAAAATTATTGGCAATTCTTGAAAAGGTTAGTGAGTAACAAAAGTGTTTGGCAGAGAGTGGCATGATCCTTTCACGAAAAAAATAGGAACAATATGTATTTCCGCTTGTTTTAAACTGCTAGCGGTCTTACAGTTAATCAAGAATAAACTCAAATCAGGCTCAACTTGGTCTATATTAAACTCCGTTTTCAATCGCTAGTGAGTCAGAAAAAAATCAATCAATTTGAGAGTTTTCACCATTACGGAGTATCAAAAAATAAATAAACTATGATTATTACAGATATTTTTGGATTTGAAACAAAAGAGATAATAGGCACGATCAGCGATAAGCTCAACTCTTGGTTTGAAGCAGCCATTAGCAATTTGCCAAATCTAGTATTAGCGATCATAGTAGTGGTGCTAGCTGTTTTCGTTGCAAAATTTGCTCGAAAATTTTCTGGTAAATACATCCAAAAATTAGGTACTAACCCAACAGTCAGTAAATTTTTGGGTCAACTCTTCTACTTTGCCATCATGGTCTTGGGGATCATGCTGGCACTCTCAGTAATGGATCTTAGCAAAACTGTATCATCCATCCTTGCCGGTCTAGGAATATTAGGACTTGCTCTTGGTTTTGCTTTTCAGGATACCGCCGCCAATTTCATGTCTGGTGTTTACATTACTTTCAATCAACCTTATCGTTTGGGAGATATCATCCAGACCAAAGATGGTCATGAAGGCAAAGTGATCGATATCAATCTCCGGATCACAAAAGTGCTAACCTATAATGGTCAGGTAGTCCACGTTCCGAATCGATATCTATTTCAAGAGTATTTTGTCAACTATACTGAAAATAAACAAAGAAGAATTCAGATTGGCTGTGGTGTGAGTTACGGAGAAGATTTAGAGCATGTTGAGCGAGTGGCCTTGGATGCTATGAGAGGCTTGAAATCTCGAATGATGGAGGAAGAACCCACACTTTTCTGGACAGAGTTCGGAGACAGTTCTATCAATTTCACGGTCAATATCTGGGCACATTTTAAGCAAGGTCAACTTGACTTTATTCCGGTCCGAAATGAGGCGATCAAAGCATTAAAGAAAGCATTTGATGCTGAAGGAATCATGATCCCATTCCCTATCCGAACTTTGGATTTTGGGATCAAGGGCGGAGTCAAACTAAAAGAAGAGATTGGTGAAATGGATTTTTCTTCAAATTCAAAATAACCGAAATACGCGCATATGCTTAACAAAAAAAAATTCAAGCTGAAAGATCTTCCTAAGCTTTTGGCTCTAAGTTTTACCGAATGGAATAAGCACGATCCTTGGCGAATGAGCGCTATTGTCGCGTATTATGCTGTACTTTCTTTGCCAGCACTTCTGGTTATTGTTATCAACACCGTAGGAGCAATTTGGGGTAGAGATATTGTATCCGGGAAATTAACCAATCAAATCTCGGAAGCTTTGGGTTCTGAAGCAGCAGAATATATTCAAGGAACTGTGGCTCAAACTCAAGGAAGTGGCAACTCATTTTTTGCATCTGTGATAGGTATCGCTGTTTTGATTTTTGGTGCCACGGGAGTATTCTTTCATTTAAAAATCTCAATGAATGAAATTTGGGAAATCAAGCTGACCAAGAAACTTTCTTTTTTGCGAATGCTACTAGATCGGTTGATTAGTTTCGGTTTTGTTTTGGTATTAGGATTTCTTCTATTGATAAGTTTTTTATTAACCGCTGTACTTTCCATTTTTAGCGATTTTATCTTTTCCATTCTTCCCGTCTTTGTAGTCTATGTCACCTGGGTGTTCGACTTCCTCCTTTCATTTGGAGTCATCTCTGTACTCTTTGCGTTGATATTTATGTATTTGCCTGATGCTAAAATAAAATGGAGGACTGTATGGAGCGGTGCTGTCCTTACGGCATTTTTATTTGTTATATCCAAGTTTTTGTTAGGCTATTACTTTTCCATAGCAGAGCCAGGCTCAACTTATGGCGCTGCCGGGTCAATCATTTTATTTCTACTTTGGATTTCTTATTCCTGTCTTATTTTCTTCTTTGGGGCCAATTTTACCAAGGTATATTCAACCCATTATGCAGAAGGAATCATTCCGTATGATAATTTTTCACGCGTACGAAAAAAAGAGGTCATATTAGATGAAAATGGAAAGCAGACTGGACAGATTGCCTCAAAAGACATATAAGCTTTTAGATAATTGAAGATGATATTTTGACTTGATTTAGTTGAATTCTTATTTATACAGACCTGAATGGATCTCTTTCAAAAAATTCTCGTCGAACTTCACAATCTTCCGATCATAGGACATCAGGCCATTAGTCTCCACTTCCACGTCGGTAGTTTGGGTATAAACAGCTCCTGCCAGACCAAGAGGGATTAGCTTTTTGAGATCCACCATTAATTTATCGTACCGAGCTTGAAGATCTTCCTTGGAGGTAAAACTCTGATAGCCCCAGTTATCCTTGTTTTGCCAAGTGTGTCCTTCCATTGGCAGTCCCAAGCCTCCAAATTCACCCAAAATCATCAACTTATTTTTGCCATAGATCGCCGGATCAGGCATCACCGGATCCGGATAATTGTGCAGGTCGAGCATATCCCCCACCACATCCGTTCCGTCCATATCAAAGTTCCCTCCACTAGCTGAATTGATTAGCCGGGTGGAATCAAGCTCTTTAGTCAAGTTTACAATCTCAGTGGTTTTAAATTGGCCCCAAGCCTCATTGAAGGGAACCCAAGCAATAATTGATGGGAAGAACTTCAGCTCGTTCATGATTTCGGTCCATTCGGTCTTGAAGATTTCCTCACTTTCGGCTGTACGCTCCTTGTACATTCCTTCTCGGATCACTCCGGGACGAACTTCCCATCGATTACCCATATCGCCACTTGGCATATCTTGCCATACAAGCATTCCAATCTTATCTGCATGGTAATACCAGCGAGCCGGCTCCACTTTCACATGCTTTCGGATCATATTGAACCCCATCTCCTTTGTTTTTATGATATCAAAGGCTAAAGCTTCATCAGTTGGAGCAGTGTACAAGCCATCAGGCCACCAGCCCTGGTCGAGTGGTCCATATTGGAAAAGAGCTTTTCCATTCAAAAACATCCGCTGGAAACCGTCGGAATCCTTTGCCATCCGAATATCTCGATAGGCCGCGTAGGAAGTGATTTCATCAATCACCTTTTTCCCTTGGAGTAAACTTACTTTCACATCGTAAAGAAAAGGGCTGTCCGGTGACCAAGGTTTAGGATCGGAAAGGATGATCGTTTTTGAATTGAAAATTGGGCCAGTGCTGGAATAAACCTCTTTTTCGCCGTCTTTGATTATAATTTGTATATTCATTCCTTCAGCATTTCCGATAATTTCTTGGGAGAATACCAAAGCAGATTTACTCCAATCAGTCACTGAGTAAACCGATTTCAAATAGGTACTCGGAACAGATTCAACCCAGACAGTTTGCCAGATTCCAGTTACGGGAGTGTACCAAATTCCTTTGGGGTCTTTGACTTGTTTACCACGAGGCTGAGGCCCTGAATCACTGGGATCCCAAACTCGGAGTTTGATTTTCTGTGTTTTACCTTTAGCTAAAAAAGGCGTGATGTCAAAGCTGAAAGAATCAAATCCACCACGATGAATTCCTGCATTTTGATCATTCACCCAAACTTCCGCTTCCCAATCAACTGCTCCAAAATGAAGTAAAACCCGATTCTTTCCAATGGTTAAATTTAAGTCAAAGGCATGTTCGTACCAGAGTTCCGAATCCGGTCCCACTGTCTTTTGAACTCCCGAAAGCAATGATTCGACAGCAAATGGAACCGTAATTTTGCCATCTGCTATCGCAGCAGGTTTTTGTCCTTTGGCAGAAATCGCATAGTTCCACTGGCCATTAAGATTCTGCCAGTTTCCACGAACCAACTGAGGCCGGGGATATTCTTGGTGAGGAGCTGCAGTATTGACCTGATCTGTCCAATTGGTTTTTAAAATCGGCGCCTGCGCTTTCGCCGTTCCGCTGATTAGGATGAGAAAAAATAGACTCAGTAGGTTTCGCATAGGATTTGGGTTAATGTATGTTATCGTTAATTCTCTTCTAATTATGTCTACTCGTCATTTCTAGTTATGAATATACAGAATGATAGTTTTGGCCTTGCTTTCTTTGACTCTAAAGAATGGGGACCGAAGTGCCTTTCCAAATCTGAATTTTTTGACCTTCAGAAACTTTGATTTTCCATCTAGCAGGCGCGGAAATATCCTTTCGAGTCCAATAAATCCGTTCTTAAGCAATGTTTTCTTTAGTCGAAACAACATAGTTCATCGATAAAATTGAGGGAGAGTTAGGCCTAGATGGGTAAGCATTGAAATTATAGCTTTTTGGGTGATTTTTACTTTCTTCTAAAATAGACCAAAGTCCTTTTGATAAAAATATTTATGCGATGAAAAGTTGGCTTGAAGTAAGTCAAATTAAGAATACTGGGAATTCATTTGATCAGGTCGAATGGCATTTTTTAAAAAATACATATCTTAGACCCGTACTGAAATTTTTAAAAATATGACTTCAATAGACCCTGCAATTCTCTCAAAGGCCGAATCATGGCTAAATGGAAACGTGGATGATCACACCAAATCCGCGATTAGAGATTTGATTCAAAACAATCCTACCGAATTGGTGGACTCCTTTTATCAAGATTTAGAATTTGGAACAGGCGGTCTTCGCGGCTTGATGGGCGTAGGTACCAACCGTATAAATGTGTACACCATCGGAATGGCTACACAGGGATTGGCAAATTATCTACTGAAATGCTTTCCAAATGAAACCATCAAAGTGGCGATTACGCACGATTCCAGAATCAACAATACACTTTTCGCAACCACTACGGCGGATGTTTTGACTGCAAATGGCATCACGGTTTTGTATTTCAAAGAAATGAGACCTACACCGATGTTGTCTTTTGCAGTTCGTCATTTTGGTTGTAAAAGCGGCGTCATGATCACTGCTTCGCACAATCCAAAAGAATATAACGGGTATAAAGCCTACTGGGAGGATGGTGCGCAAGTAGTAGCTCCCCACGATAAAAACATCATCACTGAAGTTCAAAAAATCACCTCCTTCGATCAGGTGAATTGGGAAAAGAACGATTCCCTTTTCCACTACATCGAGGAAGACTTTGATGCGATTTATTTGGATTTGGTGAAAGGCTTAAGTTTGGCGCCTGAAGCGATTCAAGCTCAAAAGGATATGCCGATTGTCTTCTCTCCTATTCATGGTGCATCTGGAAAAATGGTCCCAGCGGCCTTGAAAGCTTTTGGATTTACCAATATCAATATTGTAAAGGAACAGGCTGAACCAGACGGCACATTCCCAACTGTTATCTATCCAAATCCAGAAGAGGCAGAAGCACTGACACTGTCTATTAAGCTTGGAAAAGAAGTTAATGCTGAACTTGTCCTGGCATGTGATCCCGATGGAGATCGCTATGCAGCCGCAGTACCGAATCAAACAGGTGAATTTGAATTACTCAATGGCAACCAAACAGGAACACTTCTGACCTACTATCTCTTAAGCAAATGGAAGGAAGCAGGCAAACTTGACGGAAACCAGTTTATGGTAAATACCATTGTCACCACGGAATTGATTGATGAGATCGCCAAGGGTTTTGGGGTGACTTGTTTCTCAGTATTGACAGGATTTAAAAATATTGCAGCAATCATTCTTGAACTCGAAGGAAAGAAAAAATTCATTGCTGGTGGCGAGGAATCCTACGGTTATTTGGTTGGGGATTTTGTTCGGGACAAGGATGGAGTCTCTGCCTGTGCGATGGTGGCTGAGTTGATCGCGTATTACAAAACTCAGGGGAAGACTGTATTTGATGTACTGGCAGAGGTTTACGAGCAATTTGGTTTCTACAAAGAGTCATTAATCTCGGTGACGAAAAAAGGTAAAGATGGCGCAGAACAGATTCAGGCACTGATGAACGATTTCCGTGTCAATCCTCCTTCAGAAATGAATGGAGTGGCCGTAGATCGAATTGTGGACGTGAAGGAATCGACGATCACTCATCTCAAAACAGGTAAGAAGGAAGCGCTTGATATGGATAAATCTAACGTGATGCAGTTTTACCTAGTAGACGGAAGTAAAATTTCCGCTCGACCATCAGGTACGGAACCTAAAATCAAGTATTATTTCTCCGTTAACAGCCCGCTGGATGATGTGAAAGACTATCGAAAGAAGGAAGCTGAGCTTGCAGAAAAGCTTGAAGGACTCAAACAATACTTTAGCTAAGCCTGAAAAATGGTTTTCCGCACCTCGACTTCACTCGGTGTCCGGTTAAAATGAGTCTTAAGGAAGTGGGGAGGAAAAAGTGCGGCGAAGATTTACTTTTTCCTCCCCACTTAGATAAATATCACCTCCGGTGGCCGAGCGGAGTCAAAGCCATTTAACAAAGGAATAATTAGTGCCAAAAAAGCGGATGATAATATCCTGAAACAAAAAAGCAACGAATTCAGATCGTTGCTTTTTGTTTTTAGGCTTTCTGCCATAAGGTATTGACAAAGAAATCTTCCGAATCGGTGAAGTTTTGGATGTGCTTAAAGCCTGATCGATCGGCTAACTCCCGGATCTCTTCCAAACTGTATTTCTTACTCACTTCCATGAATATCGGTTCAAATGCATCAAAATGAATGGCCCGATCTAGAAGCTGTATGTTCACAGTCTGTTTCTCTTTTGAGACTAAATAGCTTCTGCATTCTCCTGTTATCGGATCATAGGTCGGCCAATGGACAAAAGCATCTTCATTAAAATCTGCCCCTAAATCACGATTGATTCGGCGAAGCAGGTTAAGATTGAATGCTTTCGTTACTCCTTGCGAATCATGGTAAGCATTTAGAATTGTCTGTGGGTCTTTTTTCAAATCAAGTCCAATCAGTACGAAGTCCTCATAAGAAGATCCTATCCGAAGGTGATCCAAGATTTCAAAAGCTTCCTGAAGTTGAAAATTTCCGAGGTTGGCACCCATAAATAGAATCAATGTTATTCTTCCATTTTCCCAAGCTTTTTCTCTCAAAGCTCCACGATAAGTGTTTTCAATTGCTTTGACTGAAAGGTCTGGAAAACCATCTTCCAGATCATCAATTAATTCTTCCAAAACTGTTGCTGAAAAATCGATGGGAAAGTAGCTGAATTCTACTTGCTTTGATTCTAGATAACGAAGTAAAATTTTTGTTTTCTGACCATCCCCAGCTCCAAGCTCTACCAAATTAAAGGGGACACCTAGATCCAGAATGGGTTTTAGAATTGCTTCATGTTGCTTCTCAAGTATTTCAAATTCTTTACGTGTAAGGTAATATTCAGGCAAGGCCATGATTTGTTGGAAGAGCTTGTCTCCTTTGGCATCGTAGAAATATTTGGAGGAAAGTGTTTTGGGAGTGCTACTCAAGCCAAGCGATACATCTTGAGCGAAATTGCCAAAGTCTGAATTTTTTGCATTCATAAAATTAAATTGATTTTGCAAGGCGTATTCCCATGAATTGCCATCTAAAATGAGCATTAAAAAAATTTCTATAGGTAGCTCTGGAATGATTTTTTGGTGTGGCTACCGATGCACCACGAAGCACCATTTGATTGATCATAAATTTTCCATTGTACTCTCCTAAAGCTCCTGGAGCAACTTGAAAGCCTGGATATGGCAAATAGGCCGAATTCGTCCACTCCCAGCGACTACCCCAATTAAATCGAGAATTAGAAGACTCCCATTCAAATTCGGTAGGCAAGCGACACCCTTTCCAATTGGCATAAGCTGATGCTTCATAAAAACTTACATGAGCCACCGGAGCGGCAAGTTCGATTGGCTTTCGTCCATCAAGTGAATAATAGGTCCAAGTCTTATCGGATTTTTCCCAATATAAAGGAGCCTTGTTGTCAAGAGCTTTTACCCAAGACCAGCCTTCATCATGCCAGTACTTGGGATCTTCATAACCTCCCGCTTCCATAAATTCCAAGTAATCTCCATTGGTCACAAGTAAACTTGAAATTTCAAACGCTTCCAAAAATACCCTATGCCTACCTAATTCATTATCGAATGAAAAGCCTCCGCCCTGATGACCAATTTCATATACACCAGCTTCGGTGCTGATCCATTTGAAATCTTGCTTTTCTTCAATCGGATATTCATTTATGTTCATTACCACTGGATCTAACGGGTTATGCCAAAGGCTATACTTCAAATCCGTGACCAATAGTTCCTGATGCTGCTGTTCGTGATTTAATCCTAAAATCACCAACTCTTCGATGGCTTCTCCCTTTTCACGGATTAATTGTTCCATCGCCTCGTTGACGTATGAACGATATTCAAAAACTTCAGAAACTGGAGGTCGCGACATCAGTCCTCGCTGATTTCTTGCTGTTCTGCTTCCTAATGAATTGTAATAAGAATTGAAGAGAAAGTTAAACTGGGGATGTTTAACCTCATAAGTCGGCTGATTTGGGACTAAAATGAATTGCTCAAAGAACCAAGTGGTGTGCGCCAAATGCCATTTAGGAGGGCTGACAAATTCCGAAGCTTGGATACCAAAGTCTTCGATTACGAGATTTTTGCAAAGTTCAGTTGAATGATTTCTGGTTTGCTTAAAGGCATTTAAAACAGACATGAGTCAAAAATTTATTTGAAAAAAGCTTACAATCGCGCTTTTATTCATTTCCAATATGTACTAGTGCGTCTCCTACATTGATAACCGGTAGATTATTCAATCCCAACACAAATCCATCGGTGGGTGACTTCACAGGTACTTTTATTTGTCCATAGGGATCCGAAATCTCTGCAAGGATCTGACCCTTTTTTACAGAGGCTCCCAATTTGATGCTAGAGTTGAAAATTCCAGAGGCTTTAGCTCTCACCCAATTGCTTTCTTTGAGGAAAATAGTCTCTTGAGGCTGAGCTTTAAAATCTATCATTCCTAAACTCGCCAGAAAGCGTTTTGTTCCCATTACTCCCTCTTCAATCGAATAGTCATCCAATCGCATCGATTCACCACCCTCAAAAACGAGGATTCTTTTTTTAGCCTTAAAAGCCGCTTTGCGGAAAGATTTCTCGATGTATTTGGAATTAACAACATAATGGGTTCCAAAAGACTTGGCTAATTCTAAAGCAACTTTATCAGAATAGTCGACTCGAATTTGGGGGTGATTACTTAGCATCCGACCTCCGGTATGAAAGTCAATACCATAATCAATTTGAGGGATGATTTGCTCATTGAGAATGTATGCAATTCGTCCTGCCAAGGAGCCTTTATTACTGCCTGGAAAGCTTCGGTTCAAATCCCTTCCATCTGGAAAAGTCCGGGTATTGGAGAGAAATCCGTAAATATTCACGAGCGGGATAAAAATCAAAGTTCCTTTTAGAAGTTTCCAGCTTTCGTCCATTTCCTCCAAAAGTCGCCTAGCAGTCACCACGCCATTTATCTCATCTCCGTGAATACCACCGCTGATGAGGACTACAGGGCCTTCTACTTTGGCAGATCGGATAAAAATAGGAAGATCGATGAGGGTGTGTGTGGGTAATTTGGCAATCGGGAGTTCAATATTCATGGACTGACCTTGACGGATCCGGATTCCATTGATCAGAATTTCTTTCATCAAATCGGCTATTGGAAGTTTTTAAGATTTCCTATTGGTATAAAATCTTGCTTATTTCGCAAGACAAGGATTCACCCATGAATATACTACAAAACATTTCGCTGAAAGGATTCAACACTTTTGGGATCGATAAAAAAGCTAAATATTTTTCAGTTGCCAAGACTGTAGAAGAGCTTAAGGACCTATTGGTTTGGGCAAAAGCTGAAGCTATTGAGGTTCTAATCTTAGGTGGCGGAAGCAATATTTTACTCACGCAGGACCTTGATTTTCTTGTCATTAAGGTTGAATTAGATGGGATTGAAGTTGTAGCGGAAAATGAGGAAACAATCTTGCTAGAAGTTGGAGCAGGAGTTATTTGGCATGATCTGGTGAATTATTCGATCGAGCATAGTTGGGGAGGAATCGAAAATCTTTCTTGGATCCCCGGAACGGTTGGCGCCTCACCTATGCAGAATATTGGTGCGTATGGCGTAGAGCTCAAAGAAGTATTTGAAAGCTTGTCTGCCTTGGATCGAGCTGACTTAAGTGTAAAAATCTTCGATGCCAAAGCTTGCCAGTTTGGCTACCGAGAGAGCGTATTCAAGCATGAATTGAAAAATAAGTTTGTGATCTGCACGGTTACTTTTCGTCTTCAGAAAAACCACGAGTTCAAAACAAGTTATGGAGCAATCACAGAAACGCTTGCTGAAAGAGGGATAAAAGAGCTTAGCATCAAAGCAATATCAGATGCTGTAATCTCTATTCGCCAATCTAAACTTCCTGACCCAAAGGTGATTGGAAATGCAGGTTCATTCTTTAAAAACCCGACACTTGACAAACAAAAATACGAGGAGTTGAAAGGGAAATATCCGGCGATCCCTGGCTATGAAAATGAATCAGGTGTCAAAGTTCCGGCTGCATGGCTGATCGAACAGGCCGGTTGGAAGGGAAAACGAATTGGGGAAGTTGGCGTTCACCAGAATCAACCCCTTGTATTAGTCAATTATGGAAATGGCGAAGGTGAAGAACTTGTAAAGCTCTCGAAAGCAATCCAACAATCTATAGTCGAAAAGTTCGGTGTGGAATTAAGTCCAGAGGTAAATTTCCTCTAGATTAAGATGTCATGAGATTCGATGGACTTTGAATATTGCTCAGCCTTCACTCCGAATTTTCGTAGAAAATCAACCCCTTCATCACTCCCTATTCCTTTGTAAGCTGCATAGGAATACAAAAACACCACTTTTGAAATCCCCATTGAGAAGATAATTCTTGCACAGGCAAGACATGGCGAAAGCGTCACGTAAAGGGTTGAGCCCTCTACTGAGGTATTATTTTTTACAGCGTATAGAATTGCATTTTGCTCAGCATGCAAAGCTAGTGAACAGCGACCCTTACTATCTCTGGCACAGCCTTTATCAGGAAATTCAATATCACAATTATGTGTGCCAGCTGGAGGCCCATTATAGCCGATGGAGATTATTCGCGTATCCTTGGTTAATACCGCTCCTACATGTTTTTTGATGCAATGTGATCTTTTGGCAAGGTTTACTGCCAATTCCATAAAAATATCATCAAAGTCCGGTCTAGTCATCTTTTAATCTTTGGCCCAAAAATAGGGTTTGAAGCTGAAGAAATACGTACTTGATGATACTTGTTTTTCGTTTTAGTTGTAAATTTTAACTTTCCTGAACCATTCAGCGTTTTCTAACAAAACGAATAAAAATGCAAAAATTACTCAAGTTTGCGCCATTCTTATCGCTATTCATCATCTCATTACTATCCTCCTGTGCATCCATCGATGTGTTCAAGGAAAATACTGAATTGAAAATAAAGAAGCCCTATCAATCCTTTGTGATCATCAATCAAGAAGTAGGAATGAGGGGTTTCGCTTCCCAGTTTATAGATGCTCAGGTACAGATTCACTTACAGGAAGCGCTTGAAGCTCAGGGTATGGTTTATGAAAAAGTAAAACCTGACCTTATCATTCGCTACACGTCAAACGAAGACCCTCGACAAAGAGAGGTAGTGAATAATTTTAACCCCTATCCGTTTTGGGGTTATCGAGTGTGGGATCCGTGGATGTACAACCCAAATATGTACAACAATTCGAGTAGAAACTCTACAAGTAGCTACGAATTGGTACAAGTAATCGTGGACTTCATTGATCCCAAAGAAGATAAATTTCTAATGACTTTAACAGGTGTAACTGAAGTTTCCAGTCCTAAATATAAAGACAATAAAATTTTGAAAACGACGGATAAAATTGTCGAACGATTTATCAGCGAATTAGAAACTGCGAATCAATAACCCAAAATAATATGGAATCGAGAATCCAAACTCTAAAGGAGTTTTACCCTTATTACCTTTCCGAACACCAGAATGCAACAAGTAGAAAACTTCATTTCGTTGGCACCGGACTACTTTTTTTAATATTATTTGCAGCAATTTACCTTGGAAGGTATTCCCTGTTATTTGCAATTCCAATAGTTGGATATGGGTTTGCTTGGGTTGGTCATTTCTTTTTTGAAAAAAATAAGCCAGCAACTTTCAAATATCCGCTCTATAGTTTGGCTTCAGATTTCATGCTCTTTTTTGACCTGCTAAAAGGAAAAGAAAAGTTTAATTCAACTAATTAAAATAATTCGCTAAATTTTTGAAGATAATCTGGCAACAATTTTGTTAGTATATTTATAGCAGCTACTTTCGTAACAGCTTTAATGTAGTTCAATATACTATTATTGATTTTGATGTTGACAATTGTACTTATCGATGATGACCCAATCAGCACATTTGTGACTGAAAAACTCATTTTAAAGAATATCAAGGGGCCATGTAAGTTCTTTAAGTTTCAAAACGCAAGAATAGCGTTAAGTGAAATTTATTCTATTCGTCCAAACTACCTCTTTTTAGATTTGAATATGCCAGAGATGACAGGCTGGGATTTTTTAGATATTTTTAAACCTGAAAATATTGAGCCTGAGGTGTACATTTTAAGCAGTTCTGTTGATGAACGCGATATCTCAAAAGCCAGCAGCTATTCGGTCGTGAAGGATTACCTTTCTAAACCGCTGATAAAAAGCTCCATTCAATCGATATTCAACTGACCTATAAATTGGGTCTTTTTTTTTAAATCTTTTTTCAAAACCGTTGTATGGAATTTTGGTTAGTATCTTTAAAGCAAAACAAATACAAATGGCAAATCCGAATCCTGAACTAATTGCTGCAATTGAGAAAACGGTCTCCAAACTTAAAAGCGGATCTCCGTATCAATGGGGCCACATGGGCGCATGTAATTGCGGTAATTTGGCTCAAGAATTAACAAAATTAGAGAAAGGAGAAATTCACACCTATGCGATGCAAAGGCATGGTGATTGGAATGAGCAATTGATTGATTATTGTCCCACCAGTGGCTATCCAATGGATTTAATGATTACACGAATGCTCAATTTTGGGTTAACTATCAGTGATTTAGCTCATTTAGAGCGGTTATCTGATCCGATTATACTTGCAGAGATGTCAATTGAGAAGCGAAATTCACTCTCAAAAAACAAGAAAGAAGATGTAATTTTTTATATGAATTCATGGTCTAACTTGCTCAGAAAGAATTGGCTAACGGAAAATGAAAAAACTCCAGTAAAAAAATTAGCTGTTACCGTCTTGTAGGAAGGAAAAAAATATTTTAATTAGTGACGTATTTTATTGAAAACCACTTTACAATAACGCTATGACTGATTTTGATGATGATGTGGATGATTTAGAGGAGGATGATGATTTTGACTCTGACTTTGAAGATGAATATGATCTAGATGAAGACAATGAATTTCTGGATGATAAGATTGTTGATTCAGATGAAGATGAATTTGATGATGATGATGATGACACCGAAGAGGATTTTGATGACGAATTAGACTAAAACTGCATTCCAAGAGTTTTCTCTTTGGTTAATCCAATAGTAGATTTTATCTTCGTGCATCTAAAACAATTAAAAATTTACAAATGATACTATTAGATGTTTTCAGTTCTCCGATCGCTCCAGGTGCTCAAACTTTCATTCTGATCGTTTGCATTTTAATTGGACTAGGCGCAGGAATATCTTTAATTGATGCGAGAAGTACTTTTAAGGGTAAAAAGTCTGATCACTAATTAGAACTAATTGATATAAAAGGGGGCAAGTCTCCCTTTTTTTATGTCCAAAACTCTAATCCCGAGCTCATATTGAGTTCTTTTTTCAAATTATCCTCAGCTATTTCCTTGAAGTTGGGCAATGAAAAGTCTAAGTCAGGGAGGCAAATCACTTGTTCAAAGCCATCTTTTTCACCTTCTTTTCCAGAACTTATCAGTACCGTTCTTTTCCCCATTTTTTTGGACAATAACAAAAGTTCGTACGAAGCCTTCCCTTCTTTTGACTGTGAATCGTATCGACCTTCCCCGGTTATAATCAAATCAGCCCAAGCTACTTTTGCTTCTAGGTCGATTTGGTTAAAAAAGTAAGCAGATCCGATCTTAAGTTCGGTTGGAAAAAATGCGTTCAGGCCAGCTGCAATCCCTCCAGCTGCCCCGAAGCCTTCTTGCTCTTGAAATGCCTTGTCAGTCTTCCGATATAGCTTTTCTATTAAATTTTTACAGGTTTCCTCATAGGCAATCATGTCCAACTTGGCTAATCCCTTTTGAGGCCCAAAAACTGGAAT
>JBBQDY010000018.1:0-21526 GCA_038320155.1 Cytophagales bacterium | reverse complement strand
TGAAAAAGAAAGAGTTGATAAACCTAAGAATAGAATTGAAAACAAAATTGCTTTATGGCAAATTTGAGAACGCTGTGAAATGGTTCTGGTCATGTATTTTTTAGTAAAATTTAAATTGTAATCGTTTTTTGAATTCTTATTTAAATCATGGAAGCATCTACCGATTAACTTAAAGTAGACAAACTGTGAACCTAAGGTTCTGAAGATTTGACCCATAATACCTAAGTGCAAACTGTTTACTGAGAACTGCCTATTTTACCCACTGAAAACTGCCAACTGATCCCGATATATCGGGACTGCCTTCTGCCAACTGAAGACTGCCAACTTATCTCACCAAGCTATCCCATAATCTTCCCCATAATTACTCGACCCACCCCAGAAACTACCATGCTTCCAATCAAACCAAATGGCATTGATCGGTCCGGAAGTTCTAGCCCAAAAATCCAGAAGGTAGCCTTTTTTGACTAACTCCGCTCGAATCCAATTCGGAGTATCTTCTCTCACTGTCATAGCTCCAGGTTTGATCTCGTGTGCTCCAAATGAACTCTGCATCTGATACGAATTGATATTGGCAGCTTCCGCAGCTTGTTGGACATTCATATCAAACTCCACCATGTTCAGGAAAAACTGAAGTAAGTTTTGATCCTGTGAATCTCCTCCCTGAACTGCAAAAGCCAAAAAAGGCTTGCCGTCTTTCAGTGCCAAACTCGGCGTCAAGGTAACTCTAGGTCGCTTTCCAGGTTCCGGTAAGTTATAAGGATTCAATTTTTCGTCCAAAACAAAGCTTTGCATTCGCTGACTTAGTCCAACACCCGTATTGCCAGCAATTACAGCCGGAATCCATCCACCACTTGGAGTGACAGATACGACCCAGCCTTCTGCATCCGCAGCTTCGATGGTAGTCGTTCCTCTATGAAATTGCTCTAAAAAAGGGTCGTCTAAACCTTGAATTGGCAACCCTGGATTATTAATTGCGACAGCAGATTTGTTTTGATTAAGTAAGTTGGTGAAAGGATTCTTGCCTCCTTGATAAGGATAGGGATCACCTGGCCCAATCGTTGGATCGTTTTTGTCTTGAATTAGTTTCGCACGTTCTTTTGCGTATTCCTTCGAAAGCAAACCTTTCATCGGACTTACCGGATCAAAAGCCGGATCAGAATAATAAAAGTCACGATCTGCGAAGGCCAGACTCATCGCTTGATAAATGGTGTGGATGTAATTTGCTGAATTATATCCCATGCTTTTCAAATCAAAGTTTTCCAAAATATTCAATGATTGAAGTAGGGCAGGACCTTGGGTCCATTCTTGAAGCTTGTAGACTTCGATTCCTTTATAATTCACCGAAAGTGGCTCCTCGATTTTCACTTTCCAATTTGCTAAGTCAGCTTCGGTGAAAAGTCCGCCTTGCTCTCGGGTTCCTCTGACAATCTCCTTTGCAATATCTCCTTTATAAAAGCGCTCATTTGCAGCATAAATGGCCTCTTTTCTGGATTTCCCAACTTTTAAAGCTGCTTTCTCTGTTTCAACCAATTTGGATAATGTCTGAAAAAGATCCTCCTGAACAAAAATCTCACCCGCTTCCGGAGCTTCTCGTTCTTGACCTAAATGAGGAAGAAATACCTTTTTAGAATAAGGCCAATCTTTGATTTTATCCTTTCCCTTTTCAATATTATTTGCGGTCATTTCCTCGATTGGATAGCCTTTGGCTAAGGACATTGCTGGAGCCAAAACTTGAGCTAGACTCATTGTTCCGTATTCCGCCAGCATGGTCATCAGTCCTCCAGGGGTTCCAGGCGTTGTAGCTGCCAGAGGTCCAAATTCAGGTGGATAATCCATGTTTTGTGATTTGTAAAAATCCACGGTTGCACCCGTAGGAGCGTAGCCCATAGCATTAATAGCGATCACCTTTTTGGTATTGGGATTATAGATTAGCGCTTGGGTTTCTCCACCCCAAGAAAGCACATCCCACATCGTCGCTGTCGCAGCAAGCATTCCACAAGCGGCATCTACGGCATTGCCACCTTGCTGGAAAATTTGAGCTCCTGCGGTTGCAGCTAACGGTTTTCCAGTGATGGCAACCCAGTTTTTACCGTGGAGTACAGGTTTTTGAGTTTGCTGTGCAAAGCTCAGTACTGGTAACAGCAAATAAGCTACTATTGTAAATTTCTTGATCATAATTACTTTTTTTAATCGCTATTTTTCGTCGAGCAGCTGACTCATTATTGGCTGGAAGCCGTCAAACTGAGAATTGAAATGGGTGAATATCTGAAAGAGCGAAACAGGTACTCGAGTTGGCAGACTATTGTCATTGACAAACTTTTCCATCTCTTCGGCTTTATCGCCAAATAGTGCCATAAGTTTCTTTCGGTTTGAAGGTACTTCGATCACATTTTTCCCTTCAAGATAGTAATAGGTGTTTCTTTTGATGATTTGATGATTACGATTCCCTACCATCAATGCGGTGTTGTAATTTGACTCTTTGAAGATCGCTTCTGTTCGTCGCATCAAAGGAAGCTTACCATCGACCAGCACTTCAAAAAATCCGGATATTGGACTTCCCTCATCCAAAAAATCCATTCCATTCACGAAATACCTTGGCACTTTGTATGCTGAATCTACCCAAACAAGGTTTTGAACTCGAAGCCCCATCATCACCGAGGTGAGGTTTGATTCTGGCTCCATCAACTCAAATTGATTGGCTACGATATTATATCTAGCTCTAAAGCCTTCCAAAAGCTTCTGATCACGATAGAGTAGGAGAGAAGCCGTGTTCCATTTCTTATCCAAATAATAATTCCCTTCCACTTGGGTAGGTTCTGGAGCTATTCCATAAACCATGTTTCCTCCCAACATATTGGGACGGTCATTGAATAGATTGGTAATGTTGGTTGCCCGGATGGTTTTTTGCAGCGCGGCACCTGTACCTTCCGCGCCGTATTTCACCATATAAATAAGCCCAAGATCAAGGTCCTTATTTAGCTTGACGACTTGCTCATAATTATTATACTCATCAAGTTTGAGCGAAAGGATATATCGGTCAGAAGCAATATTTTTAATGTTAAAATTCCCTCCTGAAACAGACATTTGACCAAAGGCTGTTCCTCTCAATGTCACGCTAACATCATCCAAAAACTGCTGGGATTCAGAATCCACAATTCTCCCTTTTAACTCGAAAGTTTGGGAAATGGATAAAGTCAGGGTGAGGAAAAAACAGAAGGAAAAGAGTACTAAGGGTTTGACGTAAAGCTTATATTTCATAGAATATTGGTTTAGAAAGATCGTGTTGAAATATAAGCCAATTGCCTGATTGAACAAATTTTGTGATGAAATAGCCCATTGGATTCCTTTCTCAGCTCAAAGATTTGGGTTTATGCCATATTGAGAGGTATATTTGAGGAGGCGGCAAACTCTGTCTTTTTTAAAATTACCTAATTACATCAACTTTGGAATTCTCATCATTTAACTTCGAACCTTCACTTCAGGATGGCCTGAATGCCATGGGTTACGAAAAACCAACCCCGATTCAGGAAAAAGCAATCCCTGTGATCATGGACAATAAGGACTTGATCGCTTGTGCTCAAACCGGAACTGGAAAAACAGCCGCATTCATCTTACCCATTCTGAATAAAATCAGTAAGTCAGGACTTGCAAACCTGAATACCTTAATACTCGCTCCAACACGAGAATTAGCCATTCAAATTGATCAACAGATTCAAGGATTTGCCTACTTTTTGGGAATCAGCTCGATTCCTATTTATGGAGGTGGGGATGGCATCGTCTGGGAGCAACAGAAAAAGGCACTTGAATTAGGAGCAGATATCGTAGTAGCAACCCCAGGCCGATTGATCGCCTTGCTTGCCGGTGGCAAAATGGATCTCAGTTCACTTCAGCATTTGATCTTAGATGAAGCAGATCGAATGATGGATATGGGATTTTCTGATGATATTTTGAAAATCGTCAACTACCTGCCCAAGGATAGACAAACCATTCTTTTCTCTGCTACAATGCCTACTAAAATCCGGCAGTTTAGCATGAGTATACTTAACAACCCAGCTGAGATTTCCATTTCGATCGGTAAAACAGCCGAAGGAGTGACCCAGTCCATGTATTCAGTTTACGATGGGCAAAAGGAGGAATTGGTTAAAAGTATTCTTTCCAAAAAGGATTTCGAAGCGGTTATTATTTTCGCTTCCACCAAAGACAAGGTAAAATCGCTGTATAAAGTGCTTCGAAAGCAGTTTGATGTAGAAGCATTTCACTCTGATTTAGAGCAGGTGGAGCGAGAGAAAATCATGGCCGCCTTCAAAAATAAGGCAGTTAAAATTCTTGTGGGAACCGATATTATCTCACGTGGAATAGATGTAGTGGGCATTGAATTGATCATCAATTACGATACTCCTTCTGATCCTGAAGATTATGTACACCGAGTCGGAAGGACTGCAAGAGCGGATAAAGAAGGCGAGGCGATTACATTTGTTAATCCTAAGGACCAACAAAAATTTGTACGAATCGAGAAATTGATTGGAATGCAGGTCACACAGAATCCACTTCCGGAAGGTATGGAAGCCGGTCCTACTTATACAGGCGAAGCGAAAAAGGAAGGTGGAAATTTCAAATCTGGTAATAAATCGAACTTCAAAAAGCGTGAAGGCGGAAAACCTAAGAATAAGCCCCAGCATTCTTCTCATCAGGCTAAAAATCCTAAACCGGTTTCATCAAATCCTCCTTTTGAGTCATCTCAGCCTACGAAGCCTTCCTCAAAAAACCCAGGAAAATTTGGAGAGCGTCGAAATGTCATAGATCCCGAGTGAGTTTTTAAAATCGATTGCTAATTAAAAGTACTTCACTTACATTGAGGTACTTTTTACTTTTACCGCAATCGCTATGCAAAACCTAAAAATCAAATCCAGAGGAGCCTCAGTGAGTTTTTTACAAGAATTACTAGTCAAAGTAGGATACGATATTCCAATTACTCAGTATTTTGGTACGATGACAGAATCTGCTGTCAAGGACTTTCAAGCCAAAAACAGATTAGTTATCGATGGAGAGGTAGGGTTAAAAACCTGGACTGTACTACTCGAAAAAACCAAACCTGCTCAAACCATTCGGGACAAATTTCTGGAAGAGAATGATTTGATCGATTTCTCAAAGAAGTACGGAGTAGAACTCGCAGCCATCAAGGCAGTCAATGAAGTCGAAAGCTCGGGAAAAGGGTTCTTTGTAGATGGCAGACCCAAAATTCTTTTTGAGGGTCATATCTTTTGGCGACAATTAAAAGAAAGAGGAATCGATCCGGCCTCACTTTCTAAAATCAGTAACGAGGATGTTTTATATAGTTCTTGGACACGAAAGCATTACCTCGGAGGCACCAATGAATACGCTCGATTAGAAAAATCTTCTTCTTTGACCCCAGATCCAAAAGTAAAAGAAGCCTCAATTGCCTCGACTTCTTGGGGAAGCTATCAAATCATGGGGTTTCACGCAGTCAAACTTGGCTATCCAACCGTTCAGGCCTTCGTGGATGAAATGTACATTCACGAAAGCAACCAGCTTGAGGCCTTCGGAAGATATATCTCCACATTTGGCTGCATGACCCATTTGAAAAATAAGGATTGGGCCAAATTTGCTAAATGCTACAACGGATCCGGATACGCACAAAACAAATACGATATCAAGATGGCTAAGGCCTACGAGAAATATTCAATATGATTTAAAGCTATGATAAAAAATCTTATTCAGCTTTTTGAACGTGACCTAGATCGATGGACGAAAGAAATCGAAAGTTATGGGGATGAAAAAAATCTCTGGACTACAACAGGTCAAATTACAAATTCAGCAGGAAATCTAACCCTACACCTAGCTGGGAATTTGAAGCATTTTATAGGAAAAGAAATCGGAGGATTTGATTATCAGCGAAATCGAGAGTTTGAATTTGGGGGTAAAGATGTTTCGCGATCTGAGCTTCTGGAAGAAATCGGTTCTTGCAAACACCAAATCATTGTAAGCTTAGAAGGAATGGATGACAGCCTACTCAAAGCAGATTATGCAGTAGAGGTCTTTGGACATAAAATGACCTACTTCTATTTTTTGATCCACTTATCTGGTCACTTGAATTACCATTTGGGCCAGATCAATTATCATCGTCGACTTTTAGATAATTAAAACCAACGGCCTAGACCAAAAAAGCCTCGATAAACGAGGCTTTTTTGATTAATAGAGCATCCTAAATCGGATAGTTCCAGGTATTTCTTTCAAATCATTGATCGCATCCGGAGAATAGGCTTTGTTGATATCGGTGATCACGTATCCGATATTCTCATTGGTTTTCAAATATTGCCCTACAATATTCACTTCATAATTGGCTAAAATCTGATTGATCTTCGCCAATACTCCGGGTTCATTCCGGTGCAGGTGGATCAATCGATGCGCATCTTTCAAGAACGGAAGTTGAATATTCGGGAAGTTCACCGAATTATAAGTATTACCGGTATTGATGTACTCCATGATTTTACCCGGCACAAAACGAGCAATGTTTTCCTGAGCCTCAAGCGTGCTACCTCCAATGTGTGGTGTCAGAATGGTATTTGGCAAACCAATCAATTCTGATTCTAACGGTTCTGAATTGTTTTTAGGCTCTTCCGGGAATACATCCACAGCACATCCTGCCAAGTGGCCAGAAAGAATTGCATTTCTTAGTGCGGGGATTTCGACTACGTGACCACGGCTCAGATTAACCAAAATCGCACCTTTTTTCATCAGGTTTATTTTTGATTGGTCAATCAGATTCTCATTATCCTTTCTACCATCTACATGAAGTGTGATGATATCACATGTCTTTAGCAACTCATCCAATGAATTTATTTTGGTGGCATTTCCTAGGGCAAGTCTTTCGATGACATCATAATAGAATACATTCATACCCATATTTTCTGCCAAAACAGAAAGCTGCGCACCAATATTTCCGTAACCTACGATTCCGAGTTTTTTACCACGGATCTCAAAACTTCCACTAGCTGATTTATCCCATTTTCCTTGATGCATTGCTACTGACTTGTCGGAAAGGTTTCTCATCAGGAAAATAATTTCAGCAATCGCCATTTCTACCACCGAGCGGGTATTGCTAAATGGCGCATTGAAAACAGCAATTCCCTTTTCTTGACAAGTCGTCAAGTCAATCTGATTGGTCCCGATGCAAAAAGCGCCAATAGATAAAAGGCGATTGGCATTTTCTAGGACCTTCTTGGTCACATTGGTTTTGGAGCGGATTCCCAGAATCGAGATGTTTTTGATTTTCTCGCAAAGCTCTTCTTCACTCATTGCAGAGCCAACTACTTCCACTTCGTATCCTTCTTCATTGAAAAGATCCACCCCGATTTGATGGACATTTTCAAGCAAAAGAACCTTAATACGGCTCTTAGGATAGGAAAATTTCTTATTAAGGTTATTTACATAGAGAATTTCATCCAAGCTTGGAGCAATATGGTCCGCCTGAGAAGTCACGCGGGGACGGCTCACATTCTCCGTAAAGGCATAGAACTTATTCGCAAGACCGGAGGCTTTGATTTCATAATCGGTATAGCCATCGCCGATCACATAGATATCTCCTTCTAGATTGATTCGTTTGATTGTTTCAGCTTTACCGTTGTTTTTAGAAAGTGGATTTTCTCGATTAAAATCAATGATTTTTCCTGTTTCATCATAAATGAATTCGTTGGCATACACATTGGATTCTTGAATACCATAATCCGCCACGATAGGAATGATGAAATCTTTGAAGCCGTTGGAAATGATGTAAATATTGGAGGCATTCTCTTGAAGAAATTCCTTGTTTCGCTCAAATGACTTGGACACTTTCTGCTTCAATGCATCAATTAAATCATTGATCTGGCTCTTAGTAGCATTCAATATCATTATTCTTTGCTCCAGACTTTCACGGAATGTCAAGCTTCCGTCCATTCCTTGATCTGTGATATCAATGATGGACTGAAGTTTCTGATCTCGTTCAGGGTCATTGGCAAGGCTTATTTCTCCTAAAATATCTAGTGCTTCTACTTGAGTAAATGTACTGTCGAAATCAATGATGAATTTGGTGGTTTGAGGCATGTGTGGGTTTGAAATTATTATTCAAGGGTAAAATTACAGCATTGTTAAAAAATTGGAAGTTTTATTGAAAAAATTGTTTCAATTCTTTTCTCAAATATCTTTTTTTGCAAAAAAGGAGCCTTTCCTTTGTTTCAATCCTCTATTTCAAAGGAAATAATAATCTTTCTGAAAATTCTTTTTCATTGGGCTTCTAAGTCTTATTTTTGGATTGATTAAACTGAATCAAATTGAAGAAACATTATTTATTGCTTGCACTTCTAGGTCTAGGATTTACTTTTTCCTGCCAAAAGGCTGAAAAGGGAACCGAAATCCTCTCCGAAACTTCTGCTGAAATACCGGGAAACTACGGTGAAACCATCACAACAGACGAGTTAACCAACACCGTAGAGATGATCAGTCAAGTGGAAACTAATGGGACTTTCGAGGGAAAAATCTCAGGAGAAATCAAAGAAGTCTGCACCAAGAAAGGATGCTGGATGACGATGGATCTTCCAAACGGAGAGTCCATGCGGGTAACCTTTAAGGATTATGGGTTTTTTGTACCTACCGATTCTCAAGGATTTCCAGTTGTTCTGGAGGGAGTGGCGACACTTAATGAAACTGATGTAGCCACGCTTCAGCATTACGCAAAAGATCAGGGAAAGAGCGCAGAAGAAGTAGCAGCAATCACTGAACCAAAGCGAGAGATCACATTTGAGGCGAGTGGAGTTGTGATTAAAGCCAAAGCTTAAGATGCCTATCTCATTAGATAACCTTCGAGTAGGGCGAAAATATCTCTTGGTAAACCAAGGAGAAATTCGCAAACTGGAAATCATCACCAGACTCAGAGGAGTTAATTTTCAGGTGAAAGATCTCGATACACTCGAATACTATACCATCGAAGAATTGCTTCAATGGGGTCGGGGTAAGGACTATGATTTGGATGAATTATACTATTGAAAAGAGGTGAGAGCCTCTTTTTTTTTGAACGCAAGAGAATAAAGTAACCTTACCTTAATCAACCTTCATTGACAAACAGCATTAGCATTGTACGGGGAGAAGCTATTTTTGAGACAATATGACAAAAGAAAAAAGTGTCTTTGAAGCGATTTTGGGAGCCAAATGCCCACGATGTAGAGAAGGAAGTTTATTTTCAGTTCCATTGATGAGCTATAAAAAGCTTTCTCAAATAAATTCAACTTGCAAAGTTTGTCAAGCAAATCTTAATCCAGAACCTGATTTTTATTACGGAGCGATGTATATCAGCTATGCTTTTTCGGTGGCATTAGTGATCACCGCTTTAGTCGCGCTCAATGTACTTTTGGTAAAGCCCGAACTTTGGATGTACTTAACAATGGTCTTGGTTCTGAATATTATGCTGCTTCCCTTGATGCTCCGATATTCGAAAGTATTTTATCTCTATCTCTTAGGGAAACTGAAATATCGACCTTAGTCTAGGTACTTTTTAGGATTGACAAGAATCAAAATCAACGATCCAGATACTAAAAAAAGGAAAAACATAGCTGGAAGTCCTCCGATCACAGACAAAATCCGAACTCCATCGATTCCTGAAAAAGTAATCATCACCCAAGCCAAAAACCCAATTAACACCCCCCAAAGCACTTTTATATTAGTATCAGCCTGAAAAGCATCGGCATTGGTTCCCTTCATACTGATGCTGGCTATAGCATCTGTACTAGAATCAGCAGCAGTAACATAGGAAATGAATATCCCTATTATGAATAGTTGGGCGAATAAATTAAAATATCCTTCATCTCTGAATACTTGGTAAATGATCGACTCTGCCCCAAAGTTGTCAAATAGATTTTTATACAACTCAGGATTTAAGGCAGCCAGCTCCAGCGTACTCCCGCCAAAGATCGCCATCCAAAACAAACAGAACAGCGCAGGTAAAAACCAATTGACCAGAAGAAACTCTCGGACTGTTCTCCCAATGGCTATTTTGCCCAAAAAAAGTGCTGTAATCGGGGCCCAAGCCATCCAAATAGCAAAATTAAAGGTCGACCAATCATAGGTCCATTTCGAACCTGATCCTGAGGCCTGAATACTGAGGTCCAAAAAATTAGAAAAATACATTCCAAAACCTTCGCTCAATGAGCTGCCCACATCTCCAGCAGTGCCCAAAATAAAGAATAGGAAAACAATGAGCCCAAAGAAAGCCAGATTGATCAAGGAGAGGTTTTTGATACCTTTTTCAATACCGGTTGCTGATGAAATAATAAATGTCAAGAGAATTAAAGCAGTGATTCCTGCCTGAAGCAAAGTGGGATTGAGTGCCGGAAAGAAGGCTAATATTCCTCCAGAAAGACTGAGAATACCAACACCTAAAGCCGCAGCCATTCCGCTCACCATTGAAAATAAATTCAACATGTCTAGGCCATCGACCCAAAATCGGTTTGGACTACGCCCAAATAATGGCTGAAGCATTACTCCAAGGGTATAATTTTGTTTTCGGCTATAGAATAAAAGTGCGAAAACCATAGCAGGCACGGCGTAGATAGCATAGGGAGTAAATCCCCAATGAAAAAATAAAGCACCCAAAGCAAAGGACTTGGCTGCCTCTGACTGAGGCAAAATACTTTTGAAATCAGGAGGATAGAAAAAGTGAGAAATCGGTTCGGCACTACTCCAGAATAAAATTCCAACAGCAATCGTCGTGCATAAAACAATAGCGAACCAACCGATTCGGTTTAATCTAGGTTTGGCATCTTTGCCACCGATTCGATATTTTCCCAAAGGGCTAAATAAAACTGCGAAAGTCAGAATCGTCATTCCAAATGAAAGCCAACTAAATCCCAGCGAAAAATTGATTAGTATGGTTTGTTGAATTCCAAGGATGCTATTCAGAAACAATTCAGGAATTAGCAGGCTAGAAACAACAGCCAAAATCAAGAGGGCGAATGGAGGCCAAAAAACTAGAGGTCTGATATTAAATTTAAAAAAGTCATTTTTGGAATTCATAAATAGAAAAATAGAATCGGGCTTATCAGGTTAAATTAGCTATCGAATTTAAAATTCAACCTTTTTTCTCAGGTTGAACACTGAAATAAAACAAATAATTATGATCAAAAAAATAAGTTTGTATGTAATGGCTGCCTTATATTTATTTGCCGGACTTAATCATTTCATTAACCCAGATAACTATTACGCACTAATTCCTAGCTACTTACCCTTTCCTGAGCTTTTAAATATTTTAGCCGGAATTGCTGAAGTCATATTTGCTGTAGGACTATTTTTTCCCAAGTATCGAAAAATATCAGCTTGGGGAATCATTTTGATGCTCATCGCTTTCATACCTGCTCATATCTACTTTATTCAGATCGATTCTTGCATTCCTGATGGGATATGTGTTCCTGAATGGGGTGGTTGGGTTCGACTGATTGTCATTCATCCTATATTGATTGGGTGGGCTTGGATTTATACTAAAACAACATAAAATGGACGGAATCAATGTTTTTGGGCAAAAAATAAGCCTTTGTAGTAAAGATCCTTTGACTGGATATTATCGAACTGGCTGTTGCGATACTGGACAAGACGATCTAGGAACTCATACAGTCTGTGCTGTCATGACTGCCGAATTTTTAGAGTTTTCCAAATCAAGAGGAAATGATCTGATGACACCCATTCCAGCGTATGGTTTTCCCGGATTAAAACCAGGTGATCAGTGGTGTCTTTGCGCTAGCAGATGGCTTGAAGCTTATCATTCGAAGGTAGCTCCGGGCGTAATCTTAGAGGCTACAAATGAAAAAACTCTGGAAACCATCCCTTTAGAAGCACTTATAGCTTATTCAATTGGAAAACAGTAAGTAAAGTATTTGTTTTAGTAAATGTTACTAACAAAAATCAAAGGATTACTAAACCAAATTCAGAGGCCTCCGTTACATACATGGTTTTTAAAGTAAATTATGGAGACAATACTGAGCAGGTCAAAAATTGAGGTGAGTGGGAATTTGTATCTGAAGGAGCCATTTAGTTCAGATTTAGGTGCATCAATAGTTCGTGAAGGCGCGAGATTAATTCAAGAACTAGGGGTGGAGAACTTTACCTTCAAAAAGTTGGCAACAATAATTGGAAGTACCGAAGCCGCGATTTATCGCTATTTTGAAAACAAGCACAAACTCCTTTTGTACCTTACTGCTTGGTATTGGGGATGGATGGAAATCAATCTAGTTTATGCCACAGCCAATCTTACTGATCCCGATCAACGCTTGGGCGTAGGAATCAAGTTGATGGTAGACGGGCCCATTTTTACCAAAAATCAATATCTTAATCCTATCGAACTACATCAGCTTGTTATCAATGAATCCTTGAAGGGATATCTTACAAAAGAAGTAGATTATGAGCATGAGAGCGGAATTTTTGCGCAGGTGTACAAGTTTGGTGAGCGGATCTCCTCGATAATCAAAGAAATAAACCCAAATTATGAATATCCCAAAACATTGGTATCGACTGTGATGGAATCAAGTCTTTTACAAACTTTCAACTCAAAGCATCTTCCTGGAATGATCGAAAACTCGATGGATTCGGCGGGACGTTACCAATTCTTTCATCAGTTAGTCATTAATGCCATCACCCATGAAAAGTAACGACGGAATGTCTCCTGTCACCCGGTTATTCAGCCTGCTTCGAGAGGAAAAGAATCAGGTTTACGCAATTTATTTCTACGCTGTACTAAATGGTATTGTGACTTTGTCTTTGCCTTTGGGAATTCAGGCGATCCTTAACTTTATTCTAGGAGGAAGAATCTCTACATCCTGGATCATTTTGGTGATTATAGTGGCGATGGGTGTAGCCTTTGGAGGTTTTCTACAAATCTCTCAGCTCCAGATTTCGGAGAAGTTACAGCAGCGAATTTTCTCAAAAGCTGGCTTAGCTATGGCCTATCGCCTTCCGAGGGTAAAGACTGAGGTCCTTCACGGCGAGTATGGACCTGAGATTGTAAACCGATTTTTTGATATTGTGAATCTTCAAAAAGGACTTTCGAAAATATTAATTGACTTCTCTACAGCATTTCTTCAGGTGTTTTTTGGATTGCTCCTGCTCTCATTTTATCATCCTACATTTATTTTATTCGGTCTTGGATTAACCGGTATACTCAGTTTGATATTTTATTTCACCAGTCCAAAAGGAATGGAGACTGCGCTAAAAGAGTCAACCTATAAGTACCAAACTGCTTATTGGCTAGAAGAAGTTGGTAGGACGCTGAATACATTTAAGCTTGTCGGCAATACGCGACTTCCGATTCTTCGGGCGGATAAGTTAATTCAGAAATATGTGGAGTTCAGAAGCAAGCACTTCTCGGTTTTGATCTTCCAATACAAAGTGATGATTGTGTTTAAAGTATTGATCGTGACAAGTTTATTAGTTGCGGGAAGTTTGCTTTTGATCAATGATCAAATCAGTATCGGTCAATTTGTAGCTGCTGAGGTAATTATCATTTTGGTGGTCAATGCTGTCGAAAAATTGATTTTGTCCTTGGAAACAGTTTATGACACCTTGGTTTCTGTAGAAAAGCTAGGCCATGTGATGGATTTAGAATTAGAGCATAATTCAGATACCGAAAAAGTAGTGGTTTCACAGCCTGAGGGCCTCCAGTTTAGTTTAGAAAATGTAACCTTTCAGCCGGCAGATGCTCTAAAGCCTATTTTAAATGATGTTTCTCTAAATATTAACCCAGGAAGCAAAGTAGTGATCAATGGTGCAAGTGGTAGTGGTAAAAGTGCACTTTTAGCCTTATTCTCTGGACTCTATGAAGAATATGAAGGAAAAGTAAAGGTGAATAACCTTTCAATCGAAATGATACAGCTAGAAAAATTCAGAGCTATGGTGGGAGACTGTTTGGAAACTGAGCAAATTTTCCATGGTTCAATCAAGGAAAATATATTGGTTGGAAGAGACTTCGATTCTGATCAGCTGGACTATATCTTAAACTTGGTTGACCTGAAAGACTATATTTATCAACTTCCATCTGATTTGGACACCATACTGATGCCCGAAGGAAAAGGACTTTCCAGAACGCTAGCTCAGAGTATTCTTTTGGCGCGGGCATTTCTGGGAGATCCTAAAGCACTCATTATGGAAAATTCCCTGAGTCATTTGGAAGAACCGATGAAAACACGGGTTACAGAATTCTTATTCAAAGGAAATTGGACCTTAGTCTTGACTTCCAATGAAGAAAAAATTATAGCTAGAGCTAGTCAAGTTATTTACCTGGAAAAAGGGACGCTTTCGTATAATGGAAATTTCGAGGGCTATAAATCTTTTAGAGAAAAGAATTCTTAAGGTCATGCTGGATATTTCAAAAATTAAAATAAAAGAATCAATTCCATTTAGCGGTGCTAAAAGCTTGGTGATGACTCTGCCAGTTAAGGAAAGTAAAAAAAGAGTTCGTATCCTGATGGGAGTTCTGGTCGTGGTTTTTATAATGCTGTTCCTGCCTTGGACGCAGAATATACGATCTAAAGGATTTGTCACAGCACTCCTCCAAGAAGAAAGACCACAAACGATCCATTCTGTAATTGCAGGTAGAATAGAAAAATGGTATGTACGTGAAGGTGCCTTTGTGCAAAAGGGAGATACTATTTTACAGATTTCAGAGGTAAAGGATGAATACTTTGACTCTTTGCTTTTGCCTCGGACTCAACTTCAAGTAGATGCGAAATTGCTTTCAGCAGATTCATATAGAGAAAAAGTAGGGCAACTGGAAACTCAAATCAGTGCTTTACAGGCAAACAACATCCTAAAACTGCAGCAAGCACAGAACCAGCTGAACATGGCTAACCTGAAGGTTCAGTCAGACAGTATCTATTTTGAGCAGGCAAAGGTCAATTACTTGATCGGTGTAGAGCAACTTGCAAGAGCAGAAAAGTTATTCGACGAAGGATTGATAGCTTTGACAGGTCTGGAAACTAGAAGATTGAAATTTCAGGAAGTGCAGGCTAAGAAAATTGGCGCTGAAAATGATTACCTAAGCAGTCAAAACTCACAGATTACTGCAATGATTGATCTGGATGCCATTCAAAATGATTTCAGAGATAAAGTTGCCAAAGCCAGATCAGAGATGTTTACAGCTATGTCGTCTCGGTATGATGCGGAAGCCACCGCAACAAAGCTTGAAAATCAATACTCCAACTATGAAGCCCGAAAAGGATTTCGCCATATTTTGGCTCCTCAGGATGGCTATCTGGCGGAAGCTATCCAAGTGGGTATTGGAGAGACCATAAAAGAAGGAGAGCAAATTCTAAATATCGTACCTGCAAATGCTGAGTTAGCGGTAGAAATGTATGTTCAGCCAGTGGATCTCCCCTTAATTAAACTGGGTACCAGAGTTCGATTCATCTTTGATGGATGGCCTGCAATTGTCTTTTCGGGATGGCCACAGCTTTCCAATGGTACATTTGGCGGTGTTGTGGTAGCGATCGATCAGTTTGCCGGAAAAAATAATCAATACCGTGTGGTCGTAGCCGAAGATCCTGAGGAGGAGCCGTGGCCTGATTTATTGCGAATGGGCTCTGGAGCTGATGGCATTGCGTTGCTAAACGATGTGCCCGTATGGTATGAAATCTGGCGACAACTCAATGGCTTCCCGGCAGATTACTATACTCAGGAAGAAAAAGATGCTGCTCAAAAAAAATAATGATGAGAAAGTTTTCGATTAGCCTATTACTTTTCTTTGTTTTCGGAGCTACTTGGTCTCAGTCCATTGACACTTTGGATTTTGAATCATTTCAAGTTTGGGTAAGGAGCTACCATCCTGTTGCTTCACAAGCGGAAATCAAACTTCGAATGGGAGATATGGAGGTAAGACAGGCGCGCGGGGGTTTTGATCCAAAAATATATGGTACACTTGATAAAAAAGAGTTCAAAAACAGCACGTACTATGATCGCCAAGAGGCAGGAATAAGTATTCCAACATGGGCAGGAGTGGAGCTGAATGGAAACTTTGAACGAAATTCAGGTCAATTCCTCAATCCGGAAGCTTCAGTTCCTTCGGATGGTTTATTTGCAGTTGGGGCGGCTGTCAATTTGGGCCAGGGTTTAATTTTAGACGAGCGCAGAGCGGCTTTGCGTCAAGCACAAATCTACCAAGAGTCTACCTTTTCACAGCGCGAGCAATTGCTGAATGAACTTTACTTTGAAGCATCAGATGCTTATTGGAATTGGGCTTTAGCTTATGAGAATGTGAAGGTATTGAATGAAGGAGTCGAGCTTGCAAAAATTAGATTTGAAGGTGTAAAGATTTCCTATCAGCAAGGTGATCTGCCTGCGATTGATACTGTCGAAGCATTTTCACAACTACTCAACCGTCAATACAGCCTTCAATCAGCTGAAAATGCCTATTTCTCTTCTATTCAGGTGCTTAATAATTTTTTGTGGGGAGAGGAAGGCGAGCCGATGTTTCTGGAGGAAGGAGTTTTTCCTCAAAGTTTATTTGATGAAGTCATGCTAATTCTGGAAAAGGAAGATTTACGGGCAGCGGTTGCAAGTCACCCCTTATTGGAGATCGCTGATTTTGAGTTGGCCAGTTTAGGCGTAGAACGTAGATTAAAAGCACAGCAGATTCTTCCGGTGGTCAAGTTGAAGTATAACTTCTTAACCGAAAACCTTAATAATTATGAATCACCTTTTTTCGAGAACAATTACAAATGGGGCGTTTCCGTTTACACCCCATTGCTTTTGCGGAAAAGTAGGGGAGCGCTTGGTCTAGCCAATGCTAAAATCGATTTCAAACAAAATTCAAGAGATCTTAAAGAAGTGGAGCTACGGACAAAACTTGAGACTGCAATCAATGATCTTGAAGTGGTAAACACACAAATCTATCTCTTTTCCCAAAATATTATAAGTTTGGAAATGCTTCTACGTGGCGAAATGAGAAGATTTGAAATAGGAGAGAGCAGTTTGTTTTTGGTAAATGCCAGAGAAGTTTCGCTTTTCGGTTCAAGATTGACGCTGAATGAGTTGGTTTCTAAAAGAAGGATAATTTTCGCAAAAACAAGGTTTGCAGCTGGTTTAGGATTTGAAGAATAAATATGGGAGCAATAGCTTTAGTACAAGTGGATATCCACGATGCCACAATTTATGAAGAATACAAAAAACTTACTCCCGCTACCGTCGAAGCTTATGGAGGGAGATTTTTAATTCGAGGAGGAGAAATTATAGTACTTGAAGGTGAATGGAACCATGACCGCCTGGTGATGATTGAATTTCCAGACAAAGATTCCGCTATGAATTGGTATTATTCCAAGGAATACGAAAATGCGAGAAGCATTAGGGAAAAAGCAGCAACTGCAAAATTTTTTATTATAGAATTTTAATAATTGGCACTTTTATTGGTTTGAAATCCATATTATTCGATATGTATTCTGATGCATCGTTTAGTCTAACCAAAACAACTTAAAAACCATTATTAAAAAAAATCAATCACCCTTTAAATTATTCAAATGAAAAAAACACAATTACTTCAGAAGCCAGCCTTAATTTTATCGGCTACTTTATTATTGTTTTCCTGTGTCCAGGAAACAGAATCGCCTCTAATTCAAGAGGATGCTAATCGTCTATCCGTCTCGACTACTTCGACAAGCGGCGAAGAAAATCTTAGAAAAACAGCGGAGCGAAATTACTCAGAACGATTCGAGAATTCATTGTTTATGGTACCTGGTCCGGGATATGAAGAAGGAAGGCCAGACAATGCATTTTATCCAGGTTCAGGAAATGGAAACTCAACCCATATGGGAAAAGCTTTGACTTTCATTAATCAGTTCGCCCAGTTTGGTCCAAATGGTCTAGAAACAATTGGTGCTCCGGTTGCTATGATTTTTAGTAAGGAATTAGCTGCTATTGGTTTAACAGATATTCCTAACGAAGTAAGCTCGATCACCACTGATGGAAAAGGAAATTCCGTTTGGTTCAAAAGCATAAGCAATCAAGTTGTGTTTAATGAAACAGGAACAAGAGCGGATTTCAAAGCAAAGGTTGAAATTATTGGAGGCACCGGAAAATTCTTAAATGCCAGTGGTTCTGGTGACGTAATTGGCTTTTTCGATCCTACTAATGGTCAAGGAGCAAGCACAATCAATGGTCGAATTAACTATTAATTTATACTTATAATCTAAAAAAATAGCGATCAAATTTGATCGCTATTTTTTTTATAAGGATACTCCACGTTTCCAGGGAATAAAATCAAAATTTCTTTTTTGATCTGCCTTGACTTGGACCTCACCGCTTGCTACTTGAATTACTAACTCGAGCAAATCATCCCCGCATTCGGCTATATTCTGTTCTCCAGAAATAATGCTTCCCGCATTAAAGTCAATAATATCCGGCATTCTACTGCTCAGTTTATGATTAGTAGCCACTTTGATGACGGGGCAAATCGGATTACCTGTGGGCGTACCCAAGCCTGTAGTAAATAGGATAATATTTGCACCACTTCCTGCTAGACCAGTAGTACTTTCCACATCATTGCCGGGGGTACATAAAAGGTTTAGGCCTGGGGAAGAAAGGTATTCCGTATAATCTAAAACTCCTGAAATCGGAGCTGTTCCACCTTTTTTGGCAGCTCCACAGGATTTGATGGCATCGGTTAGCAGACCATCTTTAATATTTCCCGGACTCGGGTTCATATCAAATCCTGATCCCACACGCTCGGCTGCCGCTGAATATTCTTCCATCAAGCGAATAAATTTAGCTGAGATTTCAGGGGTTTTACACCGATCAATCAAGTTTTGCTCTGCACCGCATAGCTCTGGAAATTCAGACAAAATCGCACTTCCTCCGCAGCTCACTACCAAATCTGAAACACGTCCCAACGCTGGATTTGCCGAAATACCAGAGAAACCATCTGACCCACCACATTCAAGTCCAATGACTAGTTTGCTGATTGGTTGAGCGGTTCTTTTACTTCGATTGGCCAATTTCAAACCTTCCCAAGTCTGAGCTATCACTTTGGTAATGTAATCATCTGTAGTTCCTTCCTGCTGCTGATCAAATATGATAACGGGCTTATTAACACCTTTTTCAAGGACTCCGAGTTTCTGTTGAAGTATCTTTGCTTCAGCATTTTGGCAGCCCAGTGAAAGCACCGTTGCCCCCGCTACGTTGGGATGATGAATGTAGCCAGCCAATAATGCACAAAGTGTTTCGGCATCTTTTCGAGTTCCACCACAACCTCCATTGTGGGTAAGGAATCGAATTCCATCCAAATTTTCGAAAACCTGATTTTTTGCTTCTGAGCGTTCTAACGTAACCGATTCCGCACTTTTTTGAGCATCAGGGCTAGCTAAACCGGAAATAAGATTTCTAATTTGATGCTCGTAAGGATTGATTTTGGAAAAACCCAGTGCATTTTCGAACGCTTCTTGAAGCAATTTGATATTGGTATTTTCACAAAAAACAAGTGGAAATACCAACCAGTAATTGGCTGTACCAACCTGGCCGTCGGCTCTCAGGTAGCCTTGGAAAGTCTTTTCTTGCCAGTATTGGACATCAAAAGGAGTCCAGGAATACACTTGAGAAGTGCTACGATACGTTCTGGTTTTATGTCGAATATTTCCCAGTGTGATGGCTCCTCCTGCTGGAATCGCCTGTGTGGCTTCACCCACGATAGTTCCATACATCAGGATATCATCCCCGGGAAGAAAGTTTTTCAAAGCATATTTATGCTTTGCAGCAATATCGTCTTGAATCTTAATCGTATTTTCAGAATCTTTGATAAGTTCACCTTTCGATAAGTCTGTCAAGGCTACTCCAACATTGTCATTGGGATGGAGAACCAAAGTTTTATTTCGCATGAAAATGGGCTTGAGCATTTATAAGTGGTATCAAATTAGAAAAAAATATACTGACTGATGAAAAAAATTGTAACACTAGGTGAAGTAATGCTTCGACTTTCTCCTCCAGGAAACGATCGATTTTTCCAAACCAATAGCTACGATGTGGAATTTGGAGGATCAGAAGCCAATGTGGGTGCTGCTTTGGCATTTTGGGGAAATGAGGTTTACCACCTTACTGCCTTTCCGGATCAGGAAATTGGTTGGGCGGCATCGGCCCGACTTCGAAGAAACGGGATCAAAACTGATTTTGTAAGGTATTATCCAGGAAGGATGGGAATCTATTTTCTAGAGCAGGGTGCAATGCAGCGAAGCTCACAGGTCATTTATGATCGGGCGGATTCAGTCTTTGCAAACTTTGACGGTACAGATTTGAATTGGGACAAAGTTTTTGAAGGTGCTGAGTGGCTTCACTGGTCTGGGATAAGTCCTGCTATTTCTCAAGAGTCGGCGAATCTCACACTAAAAGCTTTACAGGAAGCAAAAGAAAGAGGGATAATGGTCAGCGGTGATTTAAACTACCGAAGTAACTTATGGCAATTTGGAAAAAAACCACATCAGGTGATGCCCGAATTGATGGAACTTACTCAAGTTATGATCGCTGGAAAACGTGATTTTTCAAAGTGCTTAAATATCGAATTTCAAGATTTTGAACATGCAAAAGGCTACATGTTCAATAACTTTCCAAACTTGAAATACATTTCTAAAACAGAACGGACAGCTCATAGCTCATCTCATAATAGTTTGATCGGAGATTTGATCACTGGGGAGGATTGGTTTACTTCAAAAACATACGATTTGACTCATATTGTGGATCGAGTAGGAACTGGAGATGCTTATGCTGGTGGATTGATTCAAGGTTTACTTTATCTGCAGCCACAAGAAGCCATAGATTTTGCAGTTGCCGCAGGAGCAATCAAACACAGCGTACCAGGAGATATATTGCTTTGCAGCATGTCCGAGGTGAATGAATTAGTAGTAGGAGAGTCCATAGGTAAAATCAAACGTTAATGAGAAATCCCACACCTTTCATCCAGAAAATGGATCAAGCTGGCATTATGCCCATTTTTTTCAACCCTGAAGAAAATATTTGTCTAAAACTATTGGAAGCCGCATACGAAGGTGGAATCCGAGTCATCGAAATGGTCAATCGCGGAAAAGAAGCTCCTTCCATTTTCCCCGCTATCCGAAAACTGGCTGATCAAATGCCCGGACTTTCACTTGGTATTGGCACGATTTATCATCCTTGGGAAGCTGAAATGTTTTCAGAGCTCGGAGCAGAATTCATCGTGGCTCCAGTAATGAATCCTAAACTAGGTGAATACTGTAAAAACGCCAATCTCCCTTGGATCCCGGGTTGTGGGACGGTAACAGAAGTTTTTTTTGCACAGGAACTCGGTGCTGAATTGGTAAAAATCTATCCTGCAAATGTCTTAACTCCTGAGTTTGTTAAATCAGTGCATGCGGTACTTCCAACCGTGGAAATCATCCCAACAGGAGGAGTGGAGCCGAATGCGTCAAGTATTAAGGAATGGTTTGATGCCGGTGTGCTTTGCGTAGGAATGGGTTCTCAGCTTTTCAAAAAAGAGCTTATT
>JBBQDY010000017.1:0-22057 GCA_038320155.1 Cytophagales bacterium | reverse complement strand
ATTCCAGAAAGTACTTGAAGGATCTCACCCACGTCAGAGTTGGGCATGGACTGGGCCAAGTCTGGATTTGCCATTTCCATCGCTTGTTGCTGCGGCATTTGCAACCCTAGGAATCCAGTCACCACCGTAGTCAATGTCCCGATCAGTACAATCCAAATGATCAATTGGGTAAGTCCGACACCGGCAATCCCCAAAATTTTTCCCATCATCAACTGAAAAGGCTTCAATGAGGATACTAGAATCTCCACAATTCGGCTGGATTTCTCCTCGATGACCCCTTGCATGATCTGATTGCCATAGATGAAAATAAACATGTAAATCAGAATTCCCGCCAAAAATCCTATCGCATAATTGACCGTCGCATCGCTTACCGTTTCCTCCCCTTGATCATCAAGTGTAATGGACTTAATGGCAACTTTGGTACGGACATCGTTGATGATTTTGGGATCAATGCCACTTTCGAATAGCCGCTGCTCCTCGATTTTCTTTTTCAGATTGTTTTCCAAATAGCTAATTAAATTCATATTCGGATTCTCCTCTCCATAGTAGGTAATCCCCGCTGGAGATTTCAGGTCAATCTTTGGGATCAGTAAAAACCCATAGCGATCTCCCTGTTGGACCAGTTCTTTGGCTTCGTCGGGCGTTGTATTGGAGAATGAAAAAGCGTACTGCTCAGAACTTTCAAGGAAAAAAAGCTTGTTTTCGTCAATCACCTCGATGATTCGTAGTGATTGATTATCCTTCTCTTCCACAGCGATCCAAACGAATACACCCATGATTGCAGGAAAGATAAGTGGGGTCAACAAAGTGACCAGCAAGAATGATTTTTTCTTGACGCGAGCTAAATATTCTCGCTGAATGACTAACCAGATCTTATCCATTTTCTGATGTTTTTACCTGATGAATAAAAATCTCTTCCATACTTGGAATTACTTCTTGGAACTTCATGATTTCCCCATATTCCATCAGCTCGTGAAGCAACTGATTAGGAGTTTTACCACTTAGGGGAAGCGTAAAATTCATGGCTGAATCTTCCTGCTTTGCTGCCCATTCCATAGGAATCGACTGAATTATGTGATCAATTGTAATGGAATACACTTCTGGCCGAAAGCTTGATTTGACCTGTTTGATGGTTCCATCGAGGATTTTCTTAGAACGGTTGATCATGGCGACTTGATCGCAAAGCAGTTCAACGGACTCCATTCGATGCGTTGAAAGGATCACAGTGGTACCTTTTTCCCTCAGTTCCAAAATCTCATTTTTGATAATCTCTGCATTGACAGGATCAAATCCGGAAAAGGGTTCGTCCAAGATCAAAAGTGGTGGATTATGGATCACGGTGGAGATAAATTGGACTTTTTGAGCCATTCCTTTCGAAAGGTCTTCGATCTTTTTTTGTTTCCAATTTGAGATTTCCAACTTGTCAAGCCAATGATTGATCTTGCTTTTAGCATCAGCGGAGGATAGTCCTTTTAGTCTGGCAAAATAAATCATTTGATCCCAGACCGACATCTTTTTATACAGTCCTCGCTCCTCAGGCAGGTAGCCGATTACGGAAATATGTTTGGGCGCCAGTAATTCCCCATTGATATAAATAGATCCAGAGTCACTATCAATAATTTGATTGATAATCCGGATCAGGGTTGTTTTCCCTGCACCATTTGGCCCTAAAAGGCCGAAAATAATACCTTTTGAAACCTCTAGATCTACATCTGAAAGCGCTTTGGTGGTATTATAGGATTTACTGAGTTTTTCAATTTTTAGCATTGGGGCAAAAAGTAAGTATTATTCAACAGTAATAGAACCGACACCGACATCAATGGTTAATTCAATCCGCTTCGGATCGGACTCTTTATACCCCCGGGTGACAAAGGTTTCACTATCCAATGCTTTAAAATACTTTGGTAAAGTGGCCCTGCACATCGGGGAGGTTTTCATTTTGATTTTGATCGGGTAGGAATCCGAAGGCAAGGTTAAATTGAGCGTACCTGCACCAACTGCTGCGATCACGTTACTTCCATTAGACATTCCATCTGAGAAGTCAAGGTTGATTTTCCCATAGTTGACTTCGACGATCATGATCTTGGCGTTGGTATAATTCACTTTGTCAAGCGTCACAGTTCCCATATTTAGGGTTACTAATAAGGTATCCATCTGAACCTGATTAGGATTGTTAGAACTGTAGTGGACAAAGACATCGGAGCTCGCACTTTTGATTTTAAGCTGATTGATAGTCAGATTAGCCAGATCAAAATCAGATCTTCCCATTCCCAAACTAAAATCAAGGTGATATAGAAAGTTGGTAGTAAGTCCTAAATCCCAAGTGTGGTCAAAGTCTGTGGAAGAACTTGAAAAAATCTTCGAAGTGATACTTTTGCCTAGGTTTTCTGACTCTACATTCTTATGAACCAGAGCAGCAGTCAGGACATTATTGGAAATAGAGTTAGAAAAAATCGGGAGGATATTGGTCTTTTCTAAGTGGCCGTGAATATATAGCGGATCTGTTGAGCGAATTCTCTTGACTTTAGTAGTGCTTTTGTAGGAAGTAAATTCCACTGCAACTAATTCGAACCCTTTGGTCTCGGTAACCTTAAATTCCTTGATTAATTGCGCCGTACTCGAACTTACTCCTCCAAAAAACATCAGGAAAAGCAGACACAAATTTCTAAGCATAGGGTTAAGGTACGGGGTGACTTTCAAAAAGTTTTTTAAAAATATAAAAAAAGCCAGAATTGCGTCTGGCTTAAATCTTTAAAAGAACTCCTTCATTTTATCAAGGAAGGTTTTATCTCCTTTTCCCGGATCGGGTTTGAAGTTTTCTGAATGCGCCAAGCTCTCGAGTAGTTGTCTTTCTTCCTTCGAAAGATGAGTCGGTGTCCAAACGTTTACCATGATTAATTGGTCACCTCTGGTATACCCATTGATATCCTTTATTCCTTTCCCTTTCAATCGAAGCATTTTGCCTGATTGTGTTCCTGGATCAACTTTAATTTTCACTTTACCTTCGATTGTCGGTACCTCCACAGATGCGCCTAATGCAGCATCCATAAATGATACATAGAGATCAAAGATCACGTTATTCCCGTCTCGCTGAAGCGTGGTGTCCTCAACTTCCTCAATAACAATAAGTAAATCGCCCGGGATTCCACCTGGGGTTTCATTTCCTTTACCAGACATGCTCAACTGCATTCCTTCTGCCACTCCACCCGGAATATTGATTGAGATAACCTCTTCTTTGATGATTAAACCTCTTGAGTCAGCCTCGGCAGGTTTTCTATCTACCAACTGGCCATTTCCTCCACAGACTCCGCAAGTACTTGCAGAGACCATTTGGCCAAGCATGGTATTGACGACTTTCTTTATTTGTCCTGTCCCTTGACAAGTAGAACAAGTCTTGAAAGAAACTCCTTCGGCAACTAGATGACGTTTTACTTTTATTTTCTTCTCTACACCATTAGCGATCTCGCTCAGATTCAATTTGAGTTTGACCCGTAGATTTGTTCCTTTTTTAGTGCGCCGGCCTCCCCCGCCGCTAAAAAATGAACCAAAACCACCCCCTCCTCCACCGAATATATCACCGAATTGGGAGAAGATGTCCTCCATATTCATTCCGCCGCCACCATAACCTCCGGCCCCACCTAGTCCTTGGTGACCGAATTGGTCGTACCGTTGCTTCTTCTCAGGGCTGCTCAGTACTTCGTAAGCTTCTGCAGCTTCCTTAAATTTGTCCTCTGCCGCAGGGTTGTCGGGATTTTTATCTGGGTGAAATTGGATGGCAAGTTTGCGATAAGCCTTTTTGATTTCATCCGCCGTGGCGGACTTAGAAACTCCTAATACCTCGTAATAATCTTTTTTTGCCATAATTTTATGCTCCTATAACTACTTTTGCAAAGCGAACTACTTTATCGCCAAGCTTATACCCCTTTTCTACCACATCAATCACTTTACCTTTCAACTTCTCGTTTGGTGCGGGTATTTGTGTGATTGCCTCTTGGGTGTCTGCATCAAAACTTTTCCCTACCAAGTCTTCCATTGGCATCAAGCCTTTGCTGGTAAGAATTCGTGCTAATTTTTGAAAAATCAATAGACTGCCTTCTCTCACTTTGGTGCCGTCGGTTTCAGATTCACTCGCCTTTAAGGATCGCTCAAAATCATCAACTACAGGAATCAAGTCTCGGAGTACATCTTCAGAAGCTGTGGTAATCAGATCTAAGCGCTCTTTTGAGGTGCGCTTTCGGAAATTTTCAAAGTCAGAATAAAGCCTCAAATATTTATTCTTTAACTCTGCTACCTCTTGTTCTAGGGTGTTTTCAACAGCTGTTTCTTCTTCCGAAACCTCAGTATCAGTAGATAATTCATCTGCATTTATTTCGGTAGTCTCTTCGGCTAGAGGCGATTCATTTTGATTCATTTCCTGATCAAGTTGCTCTTTATCATTCATAGATTAGTTCTTTCTAGTTGGCGAATCTCTTTTATCAATATTGTTGCCAGTAGGGAAAAACTGACAATCTGGCATTTTAATCAGTATGAATCGCCTGCCAAATCAAGTCTTTGAGTTTATCCAGGTTGAATTGCGACACAGAAGAAATAAAAGTGAATGGGATTCCTTTTGGAACTTCCCGCTCCATCTCCCGCATTAATTCCTCATCCAGCATATCTGCTTTTGAAATGGCTAAAATTCGTCGCTTATCCAGCAGTTCAGGGTTAAATTTTTCCAGTTCACCGATAAGGATATCGTATTGTTTTTTCAAATCAGGTGCATCTGCAGGAATTAAAAAAAGTAGAATTGAGTTTCGCTCGATATGCCTCAAGAATCGGATTCCAAGTCCTTTTCCTTCCGCTGCCCCTTCAATAATCCCTGGAATATCGGCCATTACAAAAGACTGATCTCCACGGTAGGCTACTACCCCAAGATTTGGAACTAAGGTCGTGAATGGATAATCACCAATCTCTGGTCTGGCAGCCGAGATTGATGAAAGGAGAGTTGACTTTCCTGCGTTAGGAAAACCCACCAAACCAACATCAGCAAGTAGTTTCAACTCTAAAATAATCCACTCCTCAATTCCAGCCTCTCCCGGTTGAGAATAATGAGGAGCTTGATTGGTTGCAGATTTGAAATGATCATTGCCCAATCCTCCTCTTCCACCTTTGGTCAAAATTACCTCTTGTCCATCTTCAGTGATTTCAAATCTTTTTTCTCCTGTTTCCGCATCTTTTGCAACGGTGCCAAGTGGCACTTCTAAGATGACGTCTTTACCGTCCGCTCCAGTTCTTCTTCCCCCTTCACCGTGGTTACCCGAATCTGCGATGACGTGCTTTTTGTATTTAAGGTGTAGAAGAGTCCAGACTTGAGTTGTACCCCTAAGAATTATGTGACCTCCTCGACCTCCATCTCCTCCATCAGGCCCGCCTTTAGGAACATGCTTTTCTCTTCTAAAATGCAAAGCACCGGGACCTCCTGCTCCAGATCTAGAACAAAACTTCACATAATCGATAAAATTGGAATCAGCCATTTGATGAAAATAAAAAGGCTAAGCATTATTGCTTAGCCAAGTTTTGATTTACAAATTTAAGAAAATTAACCTTATCAGTAACTATCCATCACCGAAGTGATGGAATCAAATATTTGGTCAATTTCTCCTACGCCACTAATTTTTGTGAGTTTATCTTGCTTGGAATAGTAGTCTGCAACTGGAAGCGTCTCGTCCAAATAAACTTTAATTCGAGTGTTTATTTTTTCTTCATCTTGGTCGTCTGCGCGGTTTGAAGTTTTCCCGCGCTCTTTAATTCTGGATTTCAGGATATCTTGAGGGACGTCTAAAGCGATCATCCCAGAAATTGAGAGGTCATGGATGGACAACATTTTATCCAAAGCTTCAGCCTGAGCTGTTGTTCGAGGGAATCCGTCAAAAATATATCCTTGAGTACTGTTTTTGGATTCGTTAATTTTATCCTCAACCATGCCAATTACAACCTCGTCCGGTACTAATCGGCCGTCGTTCATGTATTTTTTAGCCGAAACCCCTAATTCAGTTCCTTCCCCAAGATGTTTTCGAAATAAATCTCCGGTAGAAAGGTGGGTTAAGCCATACTTCTCTATCAATTTCTCACTTTGAGTACCCTTTCCTGCGCCAGGAGGGCCAAATAATACAATATTATACATTAGTAGGTATTAATTAAGAAGTCTTGAGTTGATAGATTGAAGAAAGATTTCTGCCTAAACCATCATAATCAAGACCATATCCGACGACAAATTTATTCGGAATTTCAAAACCCACATAATTTAAAGCATAATTAAAGCGAAAAGCTTCGGTTTTGAAAAGTAAAGTGGCTATAGAAATGCTAGCTGGCTCATAAGTCAAAAACTCGGAAATTAAATAATCTATGCTAGCGCCTGTGTCGACAATATCTTCCACAATAAGGACGCTTTTCCCTTTCAAATCACCATTTAACCCAATAATTGACTTTATCTTACCGGAACTGTTCACTCCTTCATAGCTATTAATTTTAATAAAAGAAACTTGGTGAGGTGTAGAGATTGCTCTGCATAAGTCTGCGAGAAAAATAAAAGCCCCATTCAAAACTCCAACGACAATCATATCCTTTCCCACAAAATCTCCAGAAATTTGGTTTCCTAATGCTATAATTCTTTTTGAAAGAATGTCCTCATTTAAATATGGCTGAAAAAACCGGTCGTGGATCTTAATTAAGGACATCGATCAAAGTTTAGCTACTAAAAACTTGTACATATAAATCATTGCATTCAGATCTTTCAGAGATACTTTTTCATTTGGTGTGTGGACGCTATCCTCAGGAGCACCAATAAAACACCAATCTATCGCATATGGGGAAAATTGAACTTCTCGCCCATCGCTTCCGCCATATTCTTCCACCTCCAATTGATAGGATATCCCACTTTCTTTAGCCAAACCAATAATCCTGTCTAGAAGTTTTTTTCGAGGAATAAATTTATCTCTAATAGAAATAACAACCCCCTCATGATGCCTGACTCCTTCAGTTATCCAAGTAATATCAGAGATTAACGCTTGTTTGACTGGAGCATTCTCTTGAATAAATTTCAATAAAAACGGAACACTTCCCCCACCATGCTCCTCGTAGGTGGAAAATACTACCCAACCATCGGAAATAGTTTCACAAAGTTTTAATGCAGAATAAACGCCAAGCCTATTATCCAAGTAAGCTGCCGTGATGAACTCGTCATCAATTCGAATATTTTGTTTGAAAGAGAGACGCGTTCCAGGTTCAATTCCCCTCGGGAAGTCATGAAAATACCCATTTTCATCCCCGAGTAACTTGCATTCAATTTCACCAAGGGCATCATAACCTACTAATTCTGCCCCTTCAATTATCTCTGGTCCACCTATACTAATCAATTGATTATCATATCTAACCATAAAACCAATCGTATCAATATGTGCAAAAACTGCAGTCCGGGGAACACCAAACTTTAATAATATACAATCATGAAAATCTTCACCTGAATATATTTCTGGCAAAACATTCCATTTAGTCTTCCTTTCTGACACGAAATTCAGAAGGAATTTTGAACACAGATATTCGTCCCCTGAAACTCCGTTAATTTTGAGTAATTCAGATAAAAATTTCATTTTGGCATAAATTATGTTAATTTTCTTAATCTTATTTGAAAATTAAATCAGAATTATTTTTTTGACCCAATTAGGTTTTAAATAATTCATTTAGTTTTGCAGTAAATTAAAAGTTTATAAATTTGTAATCACATCTATCAACACTTAAAATTTGAAACAAAAATTTTTTGTTATGAAAAAAATAATACTATCAACAATTATGGCAGGTGCTTTGACCTTCGGAGCCAATGCCCAAGAATTTGACAAATGGTCCCTAGAAGTAGGTGGCGGTTTCAACAAGCCAATGGCACCACTTGCTCCAGGCTATCTCTCGCCAACCTTGAACCTTGGACACCTCGAATTCGGTGCACGTTACATGTTCAATGAAAAATTCGGTCTTAAGCTAGACTATGGATTTGGATCAATGCGTGAAGCGAGATCAAACGATGCTCAAAGCGGTAGCTTCGACACCAAATACTACAGGTTAAATCTGCAGGGTGTTGCGAACATTGGAAGAATCATGAACTTTGAGTCATTCACTAGAAGTTTTGGATTGTTACTACATGGAGGAGCTGGAATTGGAGGAGTTAGTCCTGAAGAAAATACTTTTAGGGAATTCGATGATCAAGTTTATACCATCATGTTTGGAATTACTCCTCAATTGAAACTAGGTAAGAGTATTGCCTTGGTTGGAGATATTTCCACAGTCCTTAATGGTCGGCAGACTGTTACTTGGGATGGATCTACTGCCATTCGACCAGCTATTGATAATGGCTTCTATGGAGCAAACGGAACTTGGTGGTCTGGTTCGCTAGGGCTTCAGTTCTACTTGGGTAAAAACGAAGAGCATGCCGATTGGTATATTGCTGCTGATAAGTATGCAACTAAAGAAGAACTTGCGACTCAAATCAACGGTATTAAAGACATGTTGAAAGATTCTGATGGAGATGGTGTACCTGATTATTTGGATACAGAACCTAATACTCCCGCTGGAGCTAGAGTTGATTCTAAAGGAACTACTATCGATTCAGATGGAGATGGTATTCCTGATCACATGGACAAATGTCCATTCCTTCCTGGCCCATCATCTACTAATGGTTGCCCAGTAGAGGAAATAAAAGAAGAACTTGATTATTTCAAAAAAGCAATCAATGACGGATATGTAAATGTTTACTACGCATTTGACAGCGCTAAGCCACTTGGTTATTCTTCAAGCTCTGCGAGCTATGTTGCTAACTTTATGAAGAGAAATCCAGGAGTAAGTGTTGAAATTAAAGGATATGCAGATGAGCTAGGTCCAGAAGATTACAACATGAAGCTTTCTGAAAGAAGAGCAAAAGCAGTTTATGATTTATTGGTTGCTTCAGGTGTTGACGGTTCAAGATTGTCCTTCAAAGGCTACGGAGAAGATACTAGCGTAGATAAATCTTCTGCAGATGCGAGACAGATGGCTAGAAGAGCCAGCTTCGAAATAAAGTAAGCTTCTTATTATAATATAGGGAAAGCCTGACCAAACGGTCAGGCTTTTTTTGTTCAATTAGCATCTTATTCAACAAGCCTACCATATTACATTAACTATATTGAAGTAGTTGAAAACCAAGTCAATTGGTTGTTATGAAACTTAATTGGATTAAAATAAAATTGCCCTATTTCTAATATATTTTTCTAATTTGAAACCCAAAATCATCCTACCAAATTCATTTCAAAAATGAGACATTTCTTATTTCTCTGGTTAGCTTTATCTATTCCCATTTCAGTATTCTCACAAGATAATTTTAATAAATGGTCTATTGAAGCAAGTGTAGGCCCAAACAAATCAATGGGGCCACTTACTCCTGGATATTTATCTCCAACCCTAAATCTGGGACACGCGGATTTGGGTTTACGATATATGTTTAATGAATATTTTGGCATTAAAGGAGATTTAGGTTTTGGTTCATTTTCCGAAGCAAAAGGAGTAAGTCCGAAATTCAAAACAAATTATGCCCGTATGAATATTCAGGGAGTAGGAAATATTGGAAAAATGTTAGACTTACAATCACTCTCTAGAAAAATTGGACTTTTGGCCCATTTTGGATCCGGTATTGGGCTACTTGATTTTCAAAATTCCAGACTAGCTTCCAAAGCTGAGTATAACTATAATTTTATTGGCGGAATGACCGCTCAAATAAAGCTTAGTGAAAAATTGGCCTTGACAGGCGACATCTCTGCAATATACAATGGAAGACAAACCTATACTTTTGATGGAAACAATTACAATGTTTCAGTGCAACCAAAAGGTCCAAACAATCCTCCCTTCGTACATGCACCAGGGACTTGGTGGACAGGAACATTAGGCCTTACTTATTACTTAGGGAAAGATGAGAATCATGCGGATTGGTTCATCGAAGCTGATAAGTACGCTACTAAAGAAGAGATTGATTCCCAAATCAATGGAATCAAAGATATGTTGAAGGACTCTGATAGTGATGGTATTCCGGATTATTTGGATTCTGAACCAAATACTCCCGCTGGAGCAAGAGTTGATTCAAAAGGCAAAACAATTGATTCGGACGGTGATGGCTTGCCTGATCATATAGATAAGTGTCCGTTCCTTCCTGGCCCTTCATCTACAAACGGGTGTCCAGTCGAGCAGATCAAAGAAGAACTTGATTACTTCAAGAAAGCAATAACTGAGGGTTATCTAAATGTTTATTATGCATTTGACAGCGCTAAGCCGCTTGATTATTCTTCAAGCTCAGCCGAATATGTTGCTAACTTTATGAAGAGAAATCCAGGAGTGAATGTCGAGATTAAAGGCTATGCAGATGAGCTAGGTCCTGAAGATTACAATATGAAGCTTTCTGAAAAAAGAGCAAAAGCAGTTTATGACCTTTTAGTTTCTTCGGGTGTGGATGCTTCTAGATTATCTTATAAAGGATATGGAGAAGATACCAGCGTAGATAAGGCTTCAGCTGATGCGAGGCAAATGGCTAGAAGAGCAAGTTTTGAAATAAAGTAAGTATTTTAAAAATCTAATTTAAAGTCCTGACCAGCTTGTCAGGACTTTTTTTTGCTTTTTAGTCTCAGAATTTTTAAAATGAATATGTAGGGATGGACCCGGCCAAGGGGCCTAATCTTCGTGGTTTGATGATTTGAATTTGTCTATTATACTTTAGTGGAATAAATATTTCCTTTTCTGATCGTATCCCAATCATCTTGGGGTTTTATTTTATCTTTGAGCGATGTTTATATTATCTGACACCCCTTCAATTGCTAACAAGTTCATAGCTGAGATGAGGGATGTAACTATTCAGAAAGACCGTCTGAGATTTCGTAAAAATCTGGAGCGCCTAGGCGAGATTTTCGCATTTGAGATTTCGAAAAAATTTGATTTTGAAGAACATATTGTCCAAACCCCACTTGCACGAACTGCTATTCAAATTCCAAAAGATAATCCAGTATTATTATCAATAATGAGGGCTTCATTGCCTTTTTACCAGGGTTTTTTGAATTTTTTTGATCATGCTGAAAGTGGTTTTATTGGCGCTTTCCGTGAGGAAAACGAGAATGAAGCCTTATCAATTAATCTCGGTTATTACGCTAGCCCTTACCTTCAAGATCGAGTAGTGATTTTAGCAGATCCAATGTTGGCAACAGGCAAATCAATTTTAGAATCGATTGATTTGATTTGCAGAAATGGCATTCCCAAACACCTTCACATCGCGTCGATCATTGCAGCCCCAGAAGGAGTAAAACTTCTGCAATCCGAAATTAAAATCCCATTTACCCTTTGGGTTGGTGATGTGGATCAAAAGTTAAATGACAAATTCTACATTGTCCCTGGCTTGGGTGATGCAGGGGATCTCGCTTTTGGTCCTAAAATTTAATCGAATCTATGCTCGCTTACTTTCTTTTATTTCTTGGACTGGTCATTTTATTAGCTGGCGGAAAAATACTTGTTGATGGCGCATCAGGGATAGCTATTAAGCTGGGTATGAGTGCAGGGCTCATAGGATTGACAATCGTTGCTTTTGGAACTTCCGCCCCGGAGCTATTAGTCAGCGTCAATGCGGCACTGAAAGGAAATAGTGATATCGCTATAGGCAATGTGATAGGTTCAAACATTGCCAACATAGCCTTGGTATTGGGTATTTCAGGTATTTTTTACCCAATTTTAATCAAAAGGAATCATCTCAAAATTGACTATTTGATCACCCTATTAGCTACGTTTCTGTTTTTTGGGCTCAGCTATAATGGAGTAATTTCAGGTATTGAAGGCATTGTAATGTTTACTCTATTCATCAGCTTCAATGTTTATCTTTTCAAAACAAGTAGTAATGATGACCCAGAAGTACTTGAAGAAGTTGAGCTTGCAAAAAACCTAAGTTGGTCTAAGTCGATTCTTTATTTCACTGGAGGAATCATCGGCCTATATTTCGGCTCAGAACTTCTAGTCGAAAATGCGGTTTTGATATCCCGGGAATTTGGCGTTTCTGAACGGATAATTGGAGTCACCATCATTGCAATAGGAACTAGTCTTCCCGAATTGATAACTTCCATAATTGCTGCACTTTCCAAGCGAACTGATCTTGCCCTAGGTAATATTCTAGGAAGCAACATCATGAATATTCTTTCAATTATCGGTTTGACAGCTATTATTAAACCAATCGGGGTGTCTGTCGAGTTCATCAATTCTGATTTCCTCTGGATGTTAGGAATCACAATATTTTTGTTTCCACTTATGAAAACCAAAATGAGGGTCTCAAAAATAGAAGGTACCCTTTTACTCCTAAGCTACTCAGCATATTTGTTTTTCTTATTGTAATGGAAATCTTTCTAGAATTATTAGGTATCTATTTCCTGTGTGGTTTCAAGTTTATAGCCGGACCAATATTGGGTTCCGCAGCAGGCTTTGGTCTCATTACCACCTGTCTTGTTACTATATCAGGGATGATGACCAGTGTAACGATTTTTGCACTAGCTGGTCAGAAATTCAAAACTTATTGGGAATCTAGATTTGCTAAACCAAAACCTAAATTTTCCGGGAAAAATCGCCGAATAGTTGCCCTTTGGAGAAAATACGGAGAAATAGGAATTGCCTTTTTTACGCCTCTATTTCTGACCCCAATTGCTGGGACTTTAATAATGATTTCTTTCGGAGTAAAAAAAAGAAGGATTCTTAGTTTAATGTTATTAAGCGCCATTTTTTGGGCTGTAGTCTTTACCCTAAGTATTGAAACTATTTTGCAAATCCCAATTTTCAAAAACTTATTCCCCTGAATCTTCGTCAGGCAGAATCTCAATGTCACGGATTAAAATTCGATTGGAAATTTCCTGGCCAGTCAACGTTGCAGCAAGTCCCCCCATGGCAGTTTCTTTGTATCGACTCTCCATTGAGGCACCTATTTCACCCATCGCTTCAATACACTCATCGACTGGAATCACAGCTGACACATTAGCTAAAGCAATCTGAGAAGAACTGAATGAAATGGCTGCAGCACTTGCATTCCTCACTACACAAGGAACTTCCACCAAACCTGCTACTGGGTCACAAACTAAACCAAGCATGCACTGAATAGTAATAGCTACTGCATTAAAAATCTGATCTATAGTTCCTCCTAGGCAATAGACAATTGCTCCCGCTGCCATTGCTGCCGCAGATCCGGTCTCTGCCTGACAGCCACCAACCGCCCCTGCCAAACTTGCTTTTTCTTCAATAATTAACGCAATCCCTGCGCCTACTAATAATCCATCAACAATTTGCTCATCAGATATGCCGTGAATCTCTTGAAGGGTCACCAATGTTCCCGGCAAGATTCCGCTCGCACCAGCAGTTGGTGCAGCCACTACTCTACCCATACAGGAATTAACCTCCTTAGCGGCTAAGGCTCTCGAAATTAATTTTTGAAACTCAGGAGATAGTACTGCAAGAGGATGATTATAAACTTTTTTCGCACCATTGTTTATCATTCCTGACCGAGAAGTCATTTCTTCTTCCAGTCCTGTCTTTACAGCATCGCGCATCACATCATATGCGTTAAGTAGTCCTGTACGAATTTTCTCCTCCACTCCATTTTTTTGGTCAATCTCATATTCTATAACAGATTCGGGCAAGGAAACTTCATTCTCCTCGCAATAGATCTTCCATTCTTTAAAACTTTCAAAAAGAAAACTCATACGATTTGGGTTTATAAATTCGATGTTATTCTTGAAGCAAACTGAGACTTAAAAATTGAAATTCAAGTTTTGCTTAATTGAAGGGTCCAAACTTAATGCCACAGGACAAGTCCTTGCAGCATTTTTCAACTTTTGGATAAATGCAGAATCATTAGATGGGTTTTCCCAAAAAAAATCAATTTTTATTTCTTCGATTTTTCGCGGGCTGGATTGCATAATCTTCGTGACTTCCCAAGTCAATCCCTCCAGACCAAACCCATCTCTAGCTGCTATAATTCCCATTATCGTAACCATGCAACTGCCTAATGCACTAGCTACCAGGTCTGTAGGCGAAAATGCTTCACCCTTCCCATTATTGTCTAAAGGTGCATCGGTCAACAAATTAGAATTAGATTGCACATGAGTGGATTCTGTCCTTAGATTCCCTAAATACGAACTTTTTATAGTCGTCATAAACTCTTACTTTTAAAATTCAGTTATACTACTTGAACCCAAAAATAGGGCAATAATTTCGACCTCCCGAATGAACAAGCTGAAATTCACACTAGTGCTTCTATTTCTTTCCCTTAGCTCCTATTCTTGGGCGCAGCGAGAGGACGCAGGAAATTACGATTACGACAAGGAATATCTTTTTGGAGTCAATAAAAATACCAATGGCGGATTGATTGGAGGATTTATCTTCAAGGCTGGAACTCGCATCGACGATACTCAATTTAGCTTTTGGGCCGTGGAGCTTTCCAATGTAAAAAGCCCAAAAGAAATCCGAGTTACTAACAACTTGGGAAACAGTTACATTTTTGGGAAATCAAATTACCTGTATTCGATACGTCCTCAATATGGCCGCGAAATAATTCTTTTCAAAAAAGCTCCAAATCAAGGTGTTCAAGTATCTGCCTTGGCTGCGGTTGGTCCAACTTTCGGTTTGATTGCCCCATACTATATCGAATACGCTGTAAACCGAATAGAAACTGTACGCGAACAATATGATCCTGAGATCCATCAAAGCCAATTTAATATTTTAGGAACAGGCAGATTATTAGAAGGCTTAGGAAAATCAGAATTTGCATTTGGAGCAAATCTTAAAGCAGCCGTATCATTTGAATTTGGAGTCTTTAGATCAAATGTAACTGGCTTGGAACTTGGATATATGCTAGAGGGGTTTACCAAAGAAATCCCTTTAATCCCTACTGCTGAAAACAGACAATTATTTCAGTCGGTGTATTTCACCTTCTTCTACGGGTTTAGGCAGTAAGAATTGGCTGTAAAAGCTTTCGCCTTACCTTTAAATTAAATCACAATTTCATGATCGAATTACCAGTAATTTCGGAAGAAGCAACTCGAAGAAAAAAGCCGAATTGGCTCCGTGTCAAGTTGCCTGTCGGAAAAGAATATGCCAAAGTCAGAAAACTAGTCGACGAACATAAGCTTCACACCATCTGCGAAAGTGGCAATTGTCCCAATATGGGCGAATGCTGGGGAGCTGGTACGGCTACGTTCATGATTTTAGGAAATGTCTGCACACGCTCTTGTTCTTTCTGTGCAGTAGCTACAGGTAGGCCTCCAGAGTATGATGCGGATGAACCTAGAAGAGTAGCTGAAGCGATCAAACTCATGGGTGTAAAACATGCTGTTCTGACTTCCGTAAATCGGGATGAATTGAAAGACCGAGGTGCAGAAATCTGGTATCAAACCGTGATTCAAACAAAAGAACTTTCTCCTTCTACTACTATCGAAACGCTGATCCCTGATGTTAAGGCAAATTGGGATGCACTCTATCGGATGATTGACGGAGGACAGGAAGTGGTTTCACACAATATGGAGACTGTTGGAAGCCTTTATAGAAGAGTTCGTCCGCAGGCCAGATATGACCGGTCCTTGGAACAAATCAAACTTACCAAAGCGTATGGCAAACGTACCAAAACCGGTATTATGCTTGGCCTTGGAGAAAAGAAAGATGAGGTCTTACAAGCAATGGATGATTTAGTCGCAAATGGCTGCGATATCCTTACGCTGGGACAATACCTTCAGCCTACCAAAATGCACATCGAAGTAGCAGAATTTATTCATCCTGACATCTTCGCAGAATATCGGGAGATCGGTTTGGCAAAAGGTCTAAAGTATGTGGAGTCTGGACCACTTGTACGTTCATCCTACCATGCAGAAAGACATGTCAACGTTTGATTTCCTTATAAAAAAGCCCATAAAAAAAGCCTCGAATTTCGAGGCTTTTTTTTTAGTTAAATTGATATTAAGCAATTTCCACTTCATTGCTCGCATATTCTTCAACCGGAATACAGCTACAGATCAAGTTTCGATCTCCATAAGCGGAGTCAATTCTCCGAACACTTGGCCAGAATTTATTGGCTTTGACATTTTCAGAAGGGAAGACAGCTTTTTCTCTCGTATAAGGAAGATCCCACTCACCAGTCAATACCATTCGTGCAGTATGCGGCGAATTTTTCAAGACATTATTTTCTCGATCAGCCTGACCGTTTTCGATTTCTCTGATTTCCTCTCGGATAGAAAGAAGTGCTTCACAGAATTTATCCAACTCAGCTTTTGTCTCAGACTCAGTAGGCTCGATCATCAAAGTTCCTGCTACTGGAAAAGATACCGTTGGTGCATGATAACCATAATCCATCAATCGCTTTGCGATGTCTTCCACTTCCACTCCTACCTCTTTGAATTCTCTACAGTCCACGATCATTTCGTGAGCAGCTCTACCTTTGGTTCCAGTATATAGGATTTCGAAATTGCCTTTCAGTCGTTCTTTGATATAGTTTGCATTCAGGATCGCCATTTTAGTCGCATTAGTCAGTCCCTCTGCACCCATCATTGCGATGTAGGCGTAAGAAATCGGAAGAATGCTTGCACTTCCATAAGGCGCTGAAGAAATAGAAGCTACTGGATCTTCTCCACCGGTTTTTACCAAAGGATTACCCGGCAAGAATGGAGCTAGATGAGCAGCAACACAGATTGGCCCCATGCCAGGTCCACCTCCACCGTGAGGGATACAGAAGGTTTTATGCAGGTTAAGATGACAAACGTCAGCACCGATTCTTCCCGGACTTGTCAATCCTACCTGAGCATTCATATTGGCTCCGTCCATATAGACTTGGCCGCCATACTGATGTATTGTAGCACAGATTTCCTGAATAGCCTCCTCAAATACTCCGTGAGTCGAAGGATAAGTGATCATCAGAGCTGCCAAATCATTTGCATGAGCAGAAGCTTTTTCCCTTATGTCTGCCAAATCAATGTTCCCTTTATCATCACACTTCACAAGAACAACCTTCATTCCAGCCATTACCGCTGAAGCTGGATTGGTACCGTGAGCAGAAGTAGGAATCAAAGCAATGTTTCGATGCGCGTTCCCTCTACTCAAATGGTATTGACGTATCACCATCAAACCGGCAAATTCTCCTTGGGCACCAGAATTAGGCTGAAGAGATGTGTCTGCAAATCCGGTAATTTCATTTAACCAGTTTCTAAGATTTGCGAAAAGCTCTTGGTATCCAGCTGTTTGATCGATAGGTGCAAATGGGTGCATTTGACCAAACTCAGGCCAAGTCACAGGAATCATTTCAGCAGTTGCGTTCAATTTCATAGTACAAGATCCCAATGCGATCATCGAATGTACCAAGGATAGATCTTTTGCTTCCAATCGTTTGATGTAGCGAAGCATCTCGTGTTCACTATGGTAATTATTGAAAACAGGATGCGTCAAATAATCAGATTTCCGCATCAAAGAATTCGGAAGATCCAAAGTCAAATCTTGAGCTAGACTGGAAATATCAGGCCTTGTCGTTCCTTTTACTTTCGCAAAGACCTCCACGATATTGGCCACGTCATCGATCGTCTTTGCCTCATCAAATGTTATGAAAACTTTATCGTAGTCGTATCTGAAATTCATCTCCAGATCTTCCGCGATAGATTTTATTGTATTTAAAGTCTTTGCCTCAATAGCGACTTTCAACGTATCAAAATAAGTCTGAGAAGAAACTTCGTAACCTAACTCTTTCAATGCTTTGCCTGTCAACTTTGCCAAACCGTGAGTTCTTAAAGCAATATTTTTCAAGCCTTGAGGACCGTGATAAACGGCATAGAAACTTGACATCACGGCCAAGAGCACCTGTGCGGTACAGATATTTGATGTTGCTTTTTCGCGTTTGATATGCTGCTCTCGGGTTTGCAAAGCCATTCTGTAAGCTTTGTTGCCAGCTCGATCTATTGAAACGCCAATGATTCTTCCAGGAATTTGTCTTTTATAAGCTTCTTTGGTCGCAAAGAAAGCAGAGTGTGGTCCACCATATCCCATTGGCACTCCAAATCGCTGTGCAGAACCAACTACAACATCGGCTCCCATTTCGCCTGGAGGGGTCAAAAGAGTCAAAGAAAGTAAATCAGCTGCAAAAGCTGTAGTGACATGATTCTCTTTTGCGGCAGCTACAATAGCAGAATAATCCCGTACCTCGCCATCTGAATTAGGATATTGGATAAGCACTCCAAATAAATCTTGATCCGTAAGGTCAAGCGAATCTATCGATCCGTAAACCAGCTCAATACCGATCGGTTCAGCTCGCGCTACTAATACTGCTTTGGTTTGGGGGAATACTTTTTCGTCTACGAAAAACTTAACCGCATTTTTCTTTTCTTTAGACTTTACCGAATACAACATCGTCATCGCCTCCGCTGCCGCAGTTCCCTCGTCCAAAAGTGAAGCATTAGCTAGCTCCATTCCGGTGAGTTCCATGACCACAGTTTGGAAGTTGATCAAAGCCTCAAGTCTTCCTTGGGCGATCTCGGCTTGATAGGGAGTGTAAGCCGTGTACCATCCTGGGTTTTCCAATACGTTTCTCAAAACCACTCCAGGCACAAGGGTATCGTAATAACCTAAACCAATAAATGATTTGAAAACTTTGTTTTTGGAAGCCAGAGCTTTGAATTCCTTCAGAAACTCAGATTCCAACTTTGCCGCTGGGAGATTCATTGGCCTCTCCAGCTGGATTGATTTTGGAACAGTTTGGTTGATTAATTCCTCTAAAGATGAGGCTCCGATTTTATCCAACATCGCTGCGATTTCCGCTTCAGTCGGGCCATTGTGTCTGCTCTCAAATTTGACAGCATTAGAAAGATTGATCTGCATAAAGAACTTAAGGAATATAAAGTATTTGGGTTAAAACCTTACTCGTTTTTCAAGTGGCAAAGGTAAGCGATCTGATAATAATTCACCTTTGTAACTTTCGAAATTTTAACCCCTTAACACGCATAATTTACAAACGGTTTATTGCAGGGTTAAATTTTTATCTAGTTTAGGGTCGGAAAAATAAAAACCAATGAAAAAAACATTCTTATTGACGGGAGCATTGGCTTTGGGACTTGTAGTGAATTCACTCGCCCAGAATCCCACCCAAGTAAAATATGCCAATACCATCACTACAGGAGATCTTCGCGAATACTTAACATACCTAGCCTCAGATGAGATGCGAGGGAGGGACACCGGGTCAGAGGAACTAAAAATAGCAGCACAATATCTTGCTGATTTCTACAAAGGGCTTGGCCTTACTGGACCTGTTGATGGAAGTTATTTCCAAAAAGTACCCCTTGTCAGTGTCTCTTTTGATCAAGTTGATTTGAAAGTGGGAAAGACTAAACTCAAGATGAACAAAGATTTCGTCTTTTTGGGAGACGGAAATATGGCCAAATCAAAGAAAACCGACTTGGTATTTCTTGGGCTTGTGAATGATGAAAATCTAGCCAAAGTAGCCATCAAAGATAAGCTAGTAGGTATCTGGGCTGTAGGTGCCAGAAGTAATGATTTGATTAAAAAGGTTATGGATGCCGGAGCTACAGGAGTTATCATGGTGACCATGGAAGGTCAGGCCAACTTTGATCGAATTGCTAATCGCTATGAGACACTTGCAGGGAAAGGCAGAATTGGCTTCGAAAAAGAAACTGAACAGCAGCCAACATTTATGGTAAGCACTGATAAAATGGCTGAGCTATTTGGACAATCAGTAGAGACGCTAAAAGAAGCCGCGAAAACCAATCCAGAATCTATTAAATCACAAAAGGCAACTTTCCAAGTAAAGAAAAATATAGCGCCAGTAGAAAGCTCCAATGTGATGGCTTATTTAGAAGGTACTGACTTGAAAGATGAAGTTTTGGTAATCTCTTCACATTATGACCATGTGGGTGTAAGCAGCACTGGCGAAATATTCAACGGCGCAGACGATGATGGATCAGGCACAGTTTCAGTAATGGAAATTGCTCAGGCTTTTGCTACTGCAGCAAAAGAAGGTCAACGGCCTCGCAGGTCAATCTTGTTTCTGAATGTGACAGGTGAGGAAAAGGGGCTTTTGGGTTCTGAATACTATGGTGATCACCCTATTTTTCCTATGGCAAATACCGTGAATAACATCAACATCGATATGGTAGGCCGGATTGATTATGAGTACCAGGATGCAGAAAATAAGGACTACATCTATGTGATCGGTTCTGAGATGCTATCTTCTCAGTTAAAGAAGATCAACGAGTACAATAATATCACTTACACCGACTTGATCTTGGATTATCGCTATGATGCAGCGGATGATCCCAATAGATTCTATTACAGATCAGATCATTACAACTTTGCGAAGCATAATGTTCCTGTGATCTTCTTCTTCAATGGAGTTCACGATGATTACCATCAAGTGACCGATACGGTAGATAAAATTGAATTTCCTTTGATGGAGAAAAGAGCAAAACTTGTTTTCCATACGGCTTGGGACTTGGCAAACCGCGATAAGCGAACGCCAGTTGATGGCACTAACACTAGAACAGAAAGGTAAGAATTGAAAGGGCTTCGGAAATGAAGCCCTTTTTATTTACCTATTTGGATGGAATTGTAGTTTTTTTCCTGAAAAAGCAATTCCAGATCAATGACCGTTTAAAAACTCAAACGATATTTTTCTACAAACACATTAAATTTTAAGAATATCACTTCCCTTTATTTTTCTGATGCTTAGTCTTCAGCTGATTTCGATTGGTCTTAGCTTTGGAGTTTTTATTGCCGCGTTTCTTTTCTTCCTTCTCCTTTTCTTTAAACAAATTCGGCTTTTTGTGCTCCTTTTTATCATGAAAAGCTCCTTTGTAGTCAGGATTATCACGCTGCATCAAGTGATCCAGCTCACGAGCGTAGGCTTGTCGTTCTGCAAAAGGCGTTTCTGGCACATCGACTTGAGTTGGGATTTCAAGTTCTGGAACCTCCATTCGGATCAATTCTTCAATACGCTCGAAATGGTAGGCCTCAGCAGGATTGATAAAAGTGATGGCTTTCCCTTCCTTTTCAGCTCTGCCTGTACGCCCGATTCGATGCACATAGTCTTCATAGATCAACGGCACGTCGAAATTAATCACGTGCGAAACCAATGTCACGTCCAATCCGCGTGAAGCCACATCTGTAGCAACCAAGAGGCGAACGTCACCTGATTTGAAATCATCAATAGAGTTGATTCTTGTATTTTGACCTTTATTGGCATGAATCACACGTACTTCGCCTTCGACTCGATTTTTTATAAAGGCATAAACCTCCTCTGCATTTTTCCGTGATCGTGTAAAGATGATCGCCCTGATAATATCCTCCTGCTTGAGTAGCTCCCCAAGCAAATTAATCTTGGTTCGGATATTTGGAACCAAGTACTTCACCTGAGCGATAGTCTCAGCGGTGGTCGCAGAAGGAGTAACTTCTACTCGCTCTGGAAATTCCAAAAACTCTGCTGCCAATTTCTCGACTCGATCACTAAATGTGGCGGAGAAAAGTAAATTTTGACGCTTTACAGGAATGATCTCTAAAACTGATCGGATCTGAGGCATAAAACCCATGTCCATCATTTTATCAGCTTCATCCAAAATCATTGTTTTAATCTCTTTGGTAAAGATTTTCCCCTTTTTATAGAGATCCAAAAAACGACCTGTAGTGGAGATAATTATATCTACTCCTTTCTCTATTAACTCAATTTGTGTCTTTGGTCCCAACCCGCCATATAAGCAAACTATCCTCAGGTCGGTATTCTCTGCCATCTGAATGGCAACTTCCTCGATCTGCATAGCCAGTTCTCTAGTCGGTGCTAGAATCAAAGCCTTGGGATGCATGCCTTGAGCATATTTCACTTTCATCAACAAAGGCAAAATATAAGCGGCGGTTTTTCCAGTTCCTGTTTGAGCGATTCCCAAGACATCATGCCCTGCCAAAGCCAAAGGAATTGCCTTTTGTTGGATAGGAGTTGGAGTCGTGTAACCCGCTTTTG
>JBBQDY010000016.1:0-22113 GCA_038320155.1 Cytophagales bacterium | reverse complement strand
GTTTGTTGGTTATTTCGTTATGCTATTACTACTTGCGAAGGCTGTACCATCAATGCCAAGACCCTATTTTTGGAAGCCTTTGCTGAACCTATCTTTTTTAAAAAATTAATATTTAGACCGAATTAAATTTGGAGTTGCAGCTGATGTCTTAACAAACCTGTCTCATAAGAGCACGGTTCTTTGCCCGATTGTCTCGAAGCCGAACAGTTTTTGCCTCTTATGGCTGATTTACAGGTTGCATGAAATTGTGCTTGTTATTAAAAATTAATTTTGAAAAAGTTTTAAAACCCTGAAATCAAACGAGTTAAAAAATAAAAACCTGTACGGTTATGTACAGGCTTTGTCCGCTAGGACACATTCGCTAGACTTAAAATCAACTCATTTCTTTAGCTCTTGAGCAATTTGCTTGACACGGTCTTTGATATTTAGGCTCGATATATCCAGATTTCCAGAAGTAGCTTTTAGAAAATCCTTCACCGCGCCGGTATGGTCTGTAGATTTTCCATCTTCTAAAGTCACATAGCGCATGGTGGACCAAAGAACTGTCTTTAATTGGGTTTTCGAATCGTCAGTCATGTAGTACTCCACCACTATTGTGTTATGATTATGCCAGAGTGTTCTGCTCATGATTCGAACCCATTCGCCGACCATTGCTGGTTTGACATAGCTGATGTTATGATTATATACCACCCATGCGGCTTTGTAGGTTCGAATCAAATCGATGATTTCAAGTCCATATAGTTTTGGTACTTGATCTTCTCTAGCATTGAAGAAGTAATCAAAGTATTTGGCATTGTTCAAATGACGCAATGGATCGCAATCCTGGAATCGGATGACGACTCGACTTTCGGTTTCAGTCGGATAGTGTTTTTCTGGATTGTACTCAAACATATTCAGGTAGTTTTAAAGCTCTTTACTAGTAATCAATTTGATTCCTGCTGCTGACAGTTCTCGGAGCGAATTTTCTCCATCTGTAGGTTTTACATTTACAGCACGGGTAGCATCTGTGATCAGATATGTCTCAAAACCCTCATTCAATGCATCCAAAGCAGTAAACTTCACACAATAATCTAAGGCTAAACCACAGATAAAAACCCGCTCAACTTGATTTTTCTCAAGAAATTTGGATAGTCCGGTATCTCCTCTTTTAGCATTATCAAAAAACCCAGAATACGAATCCACCTCTGGATTCCTGCCTTTTTGAAAGATTTTAATCCAGTTCTTTTGAATTAGTGTTTTTGAAAAATCTGCTCCACTTGTGTCTTGGACACAGTGAACTGGCCAGAGAAATTGATCCAAGCCATTCAAGTCCATACTATCCCCCACTTTTCGACCTGGATTATTCGCAGCAAAGCTTTTATGATCTGACGGATGAAAGTCCTGCGTCGCCACGATAAAATCAAATTTTTCTTGGATACCGTTAATCACAGGAATAATATCATCTCCCTGTGAAACTGCTAGTGCCCCGCCGGGAAGGAAATCATTCTGTACATCTATAATAAGGAGTGCGTCCTGCTTAGTCAATTCCATGATCAGGTTGTTTTGCTTTCAAGACAAGTTCCATACGAAGTTGATGAAGGGTTTCCTCCAAGCCCACAGGATAAAGATGTGGATTAACGAGTCGTTTGTGGGCTTTATCTAAGGAGTCTAGTTGCTTTTTGGCGCGAGTCCTGATTTCATCCATACTCGGAGAAATATAGCACGCTTTGCCTTTTTTGAAAATGGATTTTAATAAAATCTCTTCTTGATAAAAAGAAGGCATCAATCGCTTCCTTCGTGTCGGATCAATTGGGTCAATGATGATTACCCCTTTTTGATTTATTTCTTGGTCCTCCAAATATATCATGTCAGCTACTGCTTTTTCTTTCGAATAATAGCGCTTCACACCGTGGAAGCCAGGGATATTTATTTTTAAGGATTGTTGGGAAAGCTTGATTTTGGGTACCCATTGTCCTTGCTCATTTCGGATTGCTGCCAATTTATAAACTGCACCTAAAGCCGGCTGATCAAATGCCGTGACAAGTTTGGTCCCTACGCCCCAGACATTAATAGATGCTTCTTGGCTTTTTAGTGAAGTAATAATATGTTCATCCAGGTCATTTGAGGCCACAATTTTGGCATCAGGGAATCCCGCCTCATCAAGGATTTCGCGGGCTTTGTTGGAAAAATACGCCAAGTCACCCGAGTCGATCCGGATTCCTACCATCTCTTTCCCTTTAGCCCGCAGTGCATTCCCCACCTTGATTGCATTTTTCACTCCATTCAGTGTATCGTAGGTATCGACCAGAAAAATACACTGATCCGGAAATGCATCCGCATAGGCTTCGAATGCTTCCAACTCTGTTTCAAAAGACATAATCCAACTATGCGCATGAGTTCCGGCAACCGGAATTCCGAAAAGTTTTCCTGCCATTACATTGCTCGTCGAGGAACAGCCACCGATATACGAAGCTCGAGAAGCTGCCAATGCACCGTCGATTCCCTGTGCTCTTCGCAAACCAAACTCCAGCACCGGTTCGCCTTTCGCCGCTAGATTAATTCGAGCAGCTTTAGTAGCGATTAGTGTTTGAAAATTGAGAATATTCAAAAGTGCGGTTTCCAATAATTGACACTGGATCAAAGGGCCTTTGACCCGAGCCAATGGTGAATTTGGAAAGACAACTGTTCCTTCTTCCACCGCGTCGATATCGCAGGTGAATTTCATTTCGGCCAAATATTTCAGAAATTCTTCCTCAAAAACTGGACTTCCATCTTTTGATTTCATCTCCGCCAAAAATGCGATGTCCGCTTTTTCAAATTTGAAATTCCTGCAATAATCAATCACATAATCTAGACCTGCTGCCAGCGTGAAGCCACCCTGAAATGGATGCTTTCTGAAAAACAAACTGAAAACCGCTTCTTGTTCTGCTTTTCCAGATTTCCAATAGGCATAAGCCATCGTCAGCTGATAGAAATCAGTCAGCAATGCGAGCGAAGATTGATAGAGATCTTTGGTGATTTTCATTTTTACTAATGCTTGAGCTAATGTAGGTAAGCTTACTTTTCCCTTAAATTCAATAAAATCCCCACTAAAACCAATCCCATGCCCACGTAAGACATGACTCCGAAGGTTTCTCCAAAGAAAATAAACCCAAAAAACAATGCGTAAAGAATCCCGATGTAACTCAAACTAGAAACTTTGGAGACATTCGCATTTTGATAGGCTATAGTCATGAAATATTGAGCAGCCTGGGTACACATCCCGATCCAAAGTAAAATCGCCCAATCCCAACCAATCGGTTGAACCCAGGTGAAATAACTTACCACTGAAGCTACTGGAAGGGTTACCAAAGGAAAATAGAAAATGATCACCAGCGGATGTTCCGTATTTTTCAATTTTCGGATTACATTATAAGCAAGTCCTGAAAATAAGGCAGATACCACTCCTATCGCTCCATAGAGAAAATTCACTCGCGGATCAAATCCCTGAAGTACAATCACCCCAGCGAAGGAAATCCCGAAAAAGAGAAATTGAATAGGCTTCACCCGCTCCTTTACCAAAAAGATCCCGAGGATGGTGGTGAAAATTGGAGACAGATATTGGATCGTCACCGCTGATGCCAAAGGAATTTTTTGCAGCGTATAGAAAAAAGAAATCAATCCAATCGAGCCTACAATCCCTCTGATTATTAGTAATTTCTTATTATTTCCAAATACAGATATTCCAAGATGCTTCAGGACCAAGAAGCTGAAAACGAAGCTGAAAATAGAGCGGAAAAGAATAATCTCAATCGCAGGAATATGTGGAATAAATTTCACCGAGACATTCATCAAAGCAAAAAACACCCCTGCCACTAGCATGGATTGAACACTCGTGATTTTCAAGATCGGTTGGTTTTTAGAGACAAAGGCCAAAGGTAAAAAGGAATCTGAAAGTTCGGCCTTTCTTGTACTTTCGCCATACTGTAAACCATTCGGAACTTCAAAAGTTAGAAACCTATGTCATTAACTATCGGCTCAAAAGCACCAGCATTCGCATTACCTTCCACAAGCGGTTCTGTTCTATACACCAAAAAAGAATTAGCGGGTAAATCTCACATCCTCTTCTTCTATCCTAAAGACGGAACACGAGTTTGTACTGCAGAGGCCTGTGAGTTTCGTGACCAGTTCGAGACATTTAGAGAGTTAGATATCCCTGTTTTTGGGATCAGCAGAGATAGTATTGAGAGTCACTATAAATTTAAAGCAGCTCATAAATTACCCTTCGAACTGTTATCGGATTCCTCGGGGAAAGTTTGTCAAGCATACGATGCGTTGATTCCTTTGATTAAAATGCCAAAGCGCGTCACCTATCTGATTGATCAGGAAGGAAAAATTGCAGGTGTTTTTTCTGATATGTTTGAGGCTAAAGGCCACATCAAGGCAATGCTAGTAAAACTAAAGAAGTAAGCTATTCGCCTAGAATCAAGCCATCTTTCATAATTATTGTTCGGTCTGCCATGCCCGCGAGTTCCTCGTTGTGGGTCACAATGACAAATGCTTGACCAAGCTCTTTTCGTAGCGTGAAAAACAACGCATGAAGTGCTTTGGCATTTTGAGTATCCAAATTCCCTGAGGGTTCATCAGCGAATATTATCGCAGGATTATTTATTAAGGCTCTTGCCACGGCGACTCGCTGTTGCTCGCCTCCGCTAAGCGTAGCTGGCTTAGCATCCAATCGATGACTGATGCCCAGTATTTCTGCCAACTCTGCTGCTTTTTTAGAAAGCTCCTTTTCGTTCGAATTTCTGATAAAACCAGGAATCTGAATATTTTCTAAGGCAGTAAACTCCGGTAAAAGATTGTGAAATTGAAAAATAAAGCCAATTCGCTCATTCCTGAATTTTGCCAGTTGTTCACCTTTCAGTTGGATCAGATTTTTTCCATCCATTTCGAGCTGACCGGAATTAGGCTTATCAAGCGTTCCTAAAATTTGAAGTAAGGTGCTTTTTCCGGCTCCCGAAGAACCGACAATAGAAACGATTTCTGATTGTGCAATTTCAAGATCAACACCTTTCAAAACTTGTAGATCTCCATAAGCTTTATGGATTCCGTTGGCTTTCAGCATTCTAAATTTTTTTATATCGGTAAAAATAGAACAAATCCCTCAAATTCAGGAATTAAAGGCATTTTCCTCGAAAAAAGGAATGAGGCAGGTTTGATTTATCGACAGTTTGCCCTTAACTTCGGGCAAAAATTGGGACAGAATGAATATTCACGAATATCAGGCTAAAGAGGTACTAAAGAGTTACGGAGTAAAAATTCAGGAAGGTATAGTCGCCGATTCCCCTGAAGCTGCTCACGAAGCCGCTGTAAAGCTCAACGCTTCTACTGGCACTTCTTGGTTCGTAATCAAAGCACAAATTCACGCAGGTGGCCGTGGAAAAGGTAAAGTTCAAGAGACCGGTTCACACGGTGTCGTCCTTGCCAAAAAGCTTGAGGATGTAGCTGAAAAAGCTAAAAATATCCTTGGCGGCACGTTGGTGACCCATCAGACTGGCCCAGAAGGAAAAGTTGTAAATAAGGTTTTGATCGCTGAGGATGTATATTATCCTGGAGCATCTGAGCCAAAAGAATATTATTTATCGATCTTATTGGATCGAGCCACCGGGAGCAATGTCATCATGGCATCGACCGAAGGTGGAATGGACATCGAGGAAGTTGCTGAAAACCATCCTGAGAAAATCATCAAAGAATGGATCGATCCTAAAGTCGGTCTACAAGGATTTCAAAGCAGAAAAGTTGCGTTCAAACTTGGACTAAGCGGAAATGCATTCAAAGAAATGGTGAAATTTATCACTGCTCTTTACAAAGCATATGAGGCTACTGATTCATCTCAATTTGAGATCAATCCGGTTTTAAAAACTTCGGATGATAAAATTCTAGCAGTAGATGCTAAAGTGAATCTTGATGATAATGCACTTTACCGTCATCCAGATCTTGCTGAGCTAAGAGATGAGGCGGAAGAAGATCCACTGGAAGTAGAAGCTGGAAAGTCTGGTTTGAACTATGTGAAGCTTGACGGTAACGTAGGTTGCATGGTGAATGGAGCAGGTCTGGCGATGGCTACTATGGATATGATCAAATTAGTTGGCGGCGAGCCTGCTAACTTCCTAGATGTTGGAGGCGGAGCAAATGCTACTACTGTTGAAGCTGGTTTCCGAATCATTCTTCAGGATCCAAATGTAAAAGCCATATTGATTAATGTCTTTGGAGGTATCGTAAGATGTGACCGAATCGCTAGCGGTGTGGTAGAAGCTTATCGAACAATCGGAGATATCAGAGTTCCAATTATCGTTCGTTTGCAAGGAACCAACGCTGAGGAAGGCGCTAAGATCATCGATGAGTCTGGATTGAAAGTATTCTCTGCGATCACATTGAAAGAAGCTGCGGACAGAGTACAGGCTGTTCTTGAAGGAAAATAAAAATTGGCACTCGTAGTTCAACTGGATAGAATATCAGATTTCGGCTCTGAGGGTTGAGGGTTCGAATCCTTCCGAGTGCACAAAGCTCAGACGAAAGTCTGGGCTTTTTTATTGATTTTTTTTAGCTACGAAGGCGTCAAGTCTTAAATTTTCCCGAAAACATCACCTCTCTTCGTGGCTTATTCGATACTAAAACTTTACATTTTTACTGGCCACAAATTCTCGAGAGCTAAAAGGCTTTGAAAAAGATAGCCTTTCTCCCCTCCCCGTGTGATGGAGTCTTGGTGGCAGCAGTTAAGGTGTTCAATAGCCACGAAGTCTAAAGAGCTCAAAGGACTTGAGCTATTCGAAAATCCAATCTCTCTTCGTGTCTTCTGGCTTTTGTGGTAAACCTAAAAACATAAGTATTTTAAAAAGTAAAAACTTTTAAGCCCGTTTTTTGGCAATTGCGCTGGTGACGATAAAACAAAATAGGATTATTAAAAGAGGTATAATAAAAAAGCAGGAGAATGTCTCCTGCCCTTTATTTGAAAACTAAACCAACTATTATTTAACTACCACAATGACTTCAAAAATAATACAATTATGATCAAATCAAAACGCCAAATAAAAATTTGTTTCGATTATTTCTTCTCAGGGAAGTTACCACGTTTAAATGCAATTCCCAATGCTAATCCCTGACTAAATTGGATTTTATTGTCCTGATCGATGTCATAGATGCTTAGAGAGGTTAAACTGACATTAATTAGACTAGAAACTTTTGCTGTCAAGGCCACATCCAATCGATGATCGATGGTATCAAAAGCAAGTGTCTCATAATTCGCATACATCTGATAGCGCAGTTGCAAATTCAAATTCTCTGAAAGCTGCTTATTCCATTCCATCAAAACACTAAAAGCCAACCATTCTTGACGGACCGTCTTTCCTATTTCTACTCCGTAGTTATCAGGAACATTCAAATAAAGCTGCGTATCGGTTACAAATGTCCAACGTGGGGAAACCGGCGACAATCTTAAGCTAAACTCATCATTTGGTTTGTATTCAAGACCCAAACTCGTGGTCAAATATGCGGGATTGGCAAATTTAGATATCAAGGTTCGGTCATTATCGGAGAATTTGTATCCTGGGGCAAATTGCGACAGGAAATTCGCTGCAAAGAAATAATTCCAATTCGAACTGAGTTCATAACCAATTTTGGAATCCAAAAATATCCGATCATTCGATTTTCTTGCATCCTCTTCTTTATTTTTCACAACCCCATAAATAAAATCCATGGTGTTATCCCAAGACCATTTGTCCTTCGCGTAATTTGCCCTGCCATATAGGAAAGTCCCGACTGCAATCGAATTTACTCCTCCACCTTGCCAATTTCCACTAAATGAGGCTTGATTTAAGTTTAATCCAAACGAGGTTTCTTTTAGCCAGTAGCTTGTATCTGCTTTAAATAATTCTTCATTATCTTGAGCTAAGACATTTCCAGCAAGAAAAATCAACAGGGAGAAAGCATAAAATCCTTTCATAATTTTTATAATTGAGATTGATTAATAAATAAGATGTGGAAAATATGAAGAATGAGTTTGAAAAGGAATTGATAATTCGTGATTATTTGGCTCGACAACGGACAACATTGGCCAATCAAAGGACCTTATTATCCTATATCCGGACCTCACTATATTTTTTAGTCAGCGGTACTGCATTATTCGAAGTTAAAAAGCTTGATCATGTTCGCGACTTAGGCTACTTGGCATTTGGATTGAGTTTCTCATTCTTGATTTTTGGGTTTGTTAATTTTTACAAAGTAAAGTCAAAACTAAAAAAAGGGAATTATTTGAACATGTAGGCATGACTCTAGAAATCGGTTTGACACTTGGCATCATCTTCTTGGCAATGATTCTATTTTTTACTGAACGTTTTTCCGTGGATGCAATTTCCATCGGTGTGATGGTTCTTTTTTTAATAACAGGTATTTTGGACGTTGAGGAGGGGTTATCAGGCTTTTCAAATTCAGCTACAATCACCGTGGCTGCGATGTTTATTATTTCAGCCGCCATTTTCAACACTGGAATTTTAGATCAATTCAGACATCGATTAAGCGAACAAGCTGAAAAAAGCGAATTCAGTTTAATGCTTATGCTCATGGGATCTGCCGGGATCCTGTCAGCTTTTATTAATGATACAGCGGTGGTTGCTCTTTTAATGCCCACAGTTATTAAGCTTTCAAACAGCAATAATATTCCAGCATCCAAACTTCTGATTCCACTTTCTTTTGGATCCTTGCTTGGTGGTGTCTGTACGCTCTTCGGTACCAGTACTAATATATTGGTTTCCGGGATTGCTGAAAAATCTGGATTAGCTCCATTTGGAATCTTTGAGATGAGCAAGATGGGAATTATATTTCTTGTGTTGGGAATCCTGTATATGCTATTTATAGGACGATTTTTACTGCCAAATCGGGCTTCAAAAAATAAATTTGGAGATGCAATAGACTTGGGAAATTACCTCTCAGAAATCATCATTACGGAGAAGTTTGAGCAGCAAGATGTTCCGATTTCAAAACAAAAGATTTTCAATTTGCTACGAATTCAAGCCCTTCAGATTGTAAGGTCAGATCGAAGAAAAGTCCGTGTCTATCCAAACACTCCAATTCAGGTTGGAGACATAATCCGCATTGCATCAGATAAAGAAAGTCTTGAAAAGATAAAAACCTTCGAAGGAATCATCCTTAAATCGGATTTAGAATGGAAGGAAGAACTGGTGACTGACGGGGAAGAACACTTATATGAAGCAGTAATCACCCCGAACTCTTTTCTTGTCAATCAGAGCATCAAAAGTCTTAATTTCAAGGAATTGTTTAATCAAGTTCTGGTAATAGGAATTCGACTAAGATCAGGGATGCTCAGTGAAAAATTAACTAAAACCGAATTAAGGGCCGGCGACATCCTTTTGCTGAGGTCCACTGAGGATCGTATTTCATCCGTTCAGGATTCCGATGGTTTGGTGCTTATATCAGAGACCGCCAGCAAAGTACTGAACAAAAGCAGGATCATTTTGTCAGTGCTGGTATTGGTATCGGTAATTGGCTTGTCAGTTTTCGATGTTTTGCCGATCGTCGTCAGCGCATTGGCAGGTGCATTAACTATGATATTATTAAAAGTACTGAAAGTGGAGCAAGCCTATAAAGCTATAGATTGGAAGGTAATCTTGATGTTGGCAGGGATACTCTCGATGGGAACAGCCTTGGAAAAAACTGGAGGCTCCGAATTATTAGGTAGATTAATAGTTGGGGGTTTAGGAGAATACGGACCTCGAGTGGTGCTTTCAGCGCTTTTTGGAATTACATTTATGATGACGAATGTCATGTCAAACAATGCCACCGCTGCACTTTTGGCTCCAATAGCTATCAGTATCGCCAGTGCACTAGAAGTGGATAGTAGACCGATGTTGATGGCTGTGACTTTTGCGGCTAGTTTAAGTTTCATGACTCCAATGGGGTATCAGACCAATACGATGGTTTATTCTCCGGGAAATTATAAATTTAAAGACTACATTACTGTTGGCACTCCGCTGAACTTACTATTTTGGGTTGTCGCCACATTGCTTATCCCGATTCTATTTCCCTTTTAATTAATTTCCAACCAAACCCAAAGTACTATGAAAATTTTCAGTATCGTTTTAATTATTGCAGGCATCGCGATGTTGCTTTTCACCAGCTTTAGCTTCACAACCCAAGAAAAAGTGGTAGATGCTGGACCTATACAGATCAGTGCCGACAAAGAAAATGAAGTGAACTGGCCAGTCTACGCCGGAGGAATTGTCTTGGCAGCTGGTGTGATACTCCTAGTTGTCGATCAGAAAAAAAAGTAAACTAAGTGCTGAATTATTTAAATAAAAAATGGCTCCGATCGGAGCCATTTTTTTTACTTTAATTAAGAGCTGCTTTTGTAGACTTAGATATCCAAAAGCTATAGAAAATTGGGAAATCCCGATTTCTATCAAAAAAAACTTTATTTGCCAACGGGATGAATTGACCTAATTTACTCGTATTTTCCTGCCTGATCTCAAACTTAAAAGTTAAGTCAAATTTGTTTAGTAGCATGAATGCGGCAAACCCTATTAACTTTTTACCAGTTCTACTTGCGTAACTTGGTTTATGTCCAATTCAAAGAATTCTTTATGAATATTGAATTCAGCCTCGCCCTCCATAGGTTGCTTGGGTAAATAGGTCCCATCCTCTTGCATGACATATGAATTCACATTGTCTCTAAGATTATAAGAGATGATATTCATCAATTGCTTTTCTAATAAGGGCGCTTCTATTTGGAACAAGGATTCCAATCGCTTGTCAAAACTTCGCACCATCATATCAGCACTTCCTGCATAAGTTCGGGTATTTCCATTATTATGGAAATGATAGATTCTGGAATGTTCCAAGAAGTCTCCAACAATTGAAATCACCTCTATATTTTCGCTCAGACCTACTCGGGCTGGTCTCAAGCAGCAGATTCCCCTTATGATCAGCTTCACAGTCACTCCCGACTGAGATGCTCTATACAGCGCATATATAATCTCCGAATCCTCTAGGGAATTGACTTTAATAAAAACTCCGCTCGGCAAGCCATTTCTGGCATTTTCAGCTTCTTTTTCAATAAATTCAATAAGCTGATTCCGCATGTCACGGGGTGCCGTGATCAGGTTTTGATACTGACTAGGCATTGAATGACCGGTGATTACATTGAAAAATTCCGATACATCATTTGCTAAAACCTCATTGGTGGTCATCAAACCGATATCAGTATAAAGGCTTGCGGTGTCTTCGTTGTAATTACCCGAACCCAGGTGCACAAATCTTGTGATCTCTCCACCGTCTCGTTTTACGATAAGCAAAAGTTTAGTGTGGGTCTTCACATTCGAGATACCATAAATCACAAAACAGCCAGCTTTCTGAAGTTTTTTCGCTTCCCGAATATTGTTCTCTTCATCAAATCGAGCTTTGACTTCAAATAGTACCGAGACATGCTTCCCGTTCTCTGCTGCACGAAGTAATGATTTGGTGATGCGACTATCTTTTGCAAGTCGATAGATGGTCATTTTGATCGCCATCACGTCTTGATCATCTGCGGCTGAGTCGATGAGATCCAAAATGGGATCAATGTTATTATAAGGCTGGTGAAGAAGAATATCCTTTTCTTTCAATGCTTCAAAAATATCAATAGTCCCCTCATCCTGATAAGAAAGTGGTTTGACTGGAGGATGAACTTGAGGAAGACGTTCTTTAAATCGCTTATTTCCAACAATTTGCCACAGTCCAGTGAAATCTATCATACTTTCTCGCTTCACTAAGAAAATCGAATCCATTTTTAGATTCCATCGCTCCTGCAAGGAGTTGAGCATCCACTTGCTGTAGCCCTCTTCGATCTCTATCCTTACCACACGACCAGTCTTGCGCTCCATTAATTTCCGCTTAACTTCTTCCAAGAAGTTTGCATCCATATCTTCACTTTCCTCCAATGTAAAATCACCATTTCGAGTAATTCGAAAAAGACTAATCCCTGCGATTTCTACATTTCGGAATAGGGAAACTAAATTCTCACGAATTACCTCTTCGATTGGAATGAGGAAAAGTGAATTTTCTCGCTCTATTTCAAAAAATCGAGGAATATTGGCAGGAATTTGCACAAAACTCAGCTTTCGCATATCCTTTCGTTCTCCGGGGCTCGTTGTCGTTACTCCAAAAACCAGAAGCTTATTCATCAAAATGGGAAAAGTCCGATACCCATCATAAACCATAGGCGTCAGCATAGGATAAATTACTTTCTGAAAATATTGATGAACTTTTTCCTGTTCGGCCTCCGTGAGCTTGGAAATATTTCCCAAAGTAATCTTTTCATCAATTAGCTCAGGCAAGATGACTTTGGTGAAATGATCATGTTGGTCTTCGTGAAACTGCTGAGATTTATTCATCAGTTTCGCTTTGAATGGCTCTTCTCGCAAACCTGAATAATCGATTCGCTCCTTCTCGTAGTCGAGGTAATTATAAAGCGAGCCTACTCGAATCATGAAAAATTCATCCAAGTTGGAAGCGGTAATCGCAAGAAACTTCAGTTTCTCAAATATCGAGCGATGGGTCTTTTTAGACTGATCCAATACTCGATCATTAAAAGTCAACCAACTCAAATCCCTGCTAACAAGGTCACTTTTTTGGATAATCGAATCGTATTTATCAGCAGCAGCTACTTTCATAACTCAACAATTTATTTCAAAAGATTTAAAAGACTTAGCTATCGGTTTTTAGATTGACTACTAAGTAAAAAAAAGGGCTAGAAAAGCCCTTCTTTTTAGGAGTCTATTTTAGCGTATTTCGCATTCTTTTCGATGAATTCCCTGCGAGGAGCTACTTCATCACCCATCAGCACGCTGAACAAATGATCTGCCTCAGCAGCAGATTCAATATTTACCTGTTTGATTGTCCGCACGCTTGGATCCATTGTTGTCGTCCACAACTGCTCTGGATTCATTTCTCCAAGACCTTTGTATCGCTGGATTCCCACACTATCTTCACGACCATCTTTTGCCATATCGGCTGTTAGGATTTTCCGCTCTTCTTCCGTCCAGCAGTAACGCTCATCCTTACCTCGCTTTAACAAGTAAAGCGGTGGTAAGGCAATATAAACGTATCCGTTTTCGATGAGTGCCTTCATGTAGCGGAAGAAAAGAGTCAAAATCAAAGTCCGAATGTGTGAACCGTCAATGTCCGCATCCGTCATGATGATGATTTTATGGTATCGTAATTTAGAAAGGTCCAATTCTTTATCGTCTTCAAGCGTACCGAATTTGACACCTAACGCTGTCAGGATATTCTTGATCTCATCATTATCGTAGATTTTATGCTCATGGGCTTTCTCCACATTGAGGATTTTACCTTTCAAAGGAAGAATAGCTTGAAATTCTCTGTCTCGTCCCTGCTTCGCAGAACCTCCCGCAGAGTCCCCTTCGACTAGGTAGAGCTCACATACAGCAGGATCACTATTCGCGCAATCTGCTAATTTTCCAGGTAACCCACCACCGCCTAAAATACTCTTACGCTGTACCATTTCACGCGCTTTACGCGCTGCATGTCTAGCTTGTGCGGCAAGAATTACCTTCCCTACGATAGTTTTTGCTTCACGCGGATGTTCTTCTAGCCAAGCTTGTAAAGTCTCAGAAACAGCAGAATCAACTGCACCTACGACTTCAGAGTTGCCCAATTTACCTTTGGTCTGACCTTCAAATTGCGGCTCTTGAACCTTCACAGAAATCACCGCTGTCAACCCTTCTCTGAAATCATCTCCGGAAACTTCGATTTTTAACTTTTCAAGCATTCCTGACTTATCCGCATAGGATTTTAAAGTCCTGGTCAAAGCTCTTCTAAATCCAGTTACGTGAGTACCACCTTCATAAGTATTGATTGTGTTCACATAGGAAACCACATTCTCAGAATAAGAATTATTGTAGTTCATCGCCACTTGTACCGGCACGTTACCGTCATTCGATTCGATATAGATCGGCGCTTCGATGATTTTTTCACGACTGACATCGAGGTATTGCACAAATTCTACAAGACCTCCCTCAGAATAAAACTCATCTGATTTGAAAGTTCCATCATCCTCTTTTTCTCGTAGATCAGTCAAATAAATACGGATTCCCGCATTCAAAAAGGACATCTCTCGAAGTCTATTTGCTATAGTTTCGTACTTGTATTCGGTGATCGCAAAGATGGATGAATCCGGTTTGAACTGAATGGTCGTTCCTCTTTTATCTGTTTCCCCAATCTGGCGGGCAGAATATTGTGGGACTCCTATTTTAAACTCTTGTTCAGTGATGACCCCATTTCTAAAAACCGTAGCTTTCAAATCTTCGGAAAGCGCATTCACACAAGACACCCCTACACCATGCAAACCACCAGAAACTTTGTAGGTGTCTTTGTCGAATTTACCTCCAGCATGCAACACTGTAAGCACAACCTCTAGGGCAGACTTTTTTTCCTTTTCGTGCATGTCGGTCGGTATACCCCGGCCATTGTCTTCAACTGTGACGGAATTATCCTCATTGATCGTAACACGGATGGTATCGCAATGACCTGCTAGCGCCTCATCAATTGAATTGTCTACAACTTCCCATATCAGGTGATGTAACCCCTTGACCCCGATGTCACCAATGTACATAGCGGGTCTCTTTCGAACCGCTTCCAGACCTTCAAGTACCTGAATATTACTGGCACCGTATTCTGCTGGATTATTCGCTTTTTCTTCACTCATATTTTTTTGGAGAAAACCCTCTAAATGGGCTCAAAAAGGTGATTTTTATATTTTCAGATAAGTTGCAAGATAGGTAAAAAAAGTCAAGTTAACGCTAACTTTTCCTCCTTATTCGGGATAGAGGAAATGTAAATTTAAATACCCTAATTCCGAATAAAATTCCGGACACTAGAAATTTGCCAAAAGAAACACTTTTTATTCATACTCAAATATTACACGTTTATACCTGTTTTTGAGATACTTATACAATTTTGTTTAATTTTATCTATTTTTTGTTAAACAAATATTATTTTCATTTCTTTACAATGTTATTAAATATCAACCTAACCCAATAAAATCATGAATATCAATTTAGCAGCGGAACTAGTTGGACTAGATCGCATCATTAACTCTGACCCAGTAGCCATTACCTTCTTCATTGGTTATATGGCAATGCTTGCATCAGCAGTGTTCTTTTTAGTAGAAAGAGGCTCTGTCGACGGCAAATGGAAGCTTTCGCTTCTAGTATCAGCTCTCATTACAGGTATTGCAGCAGTGCATTATTATTACATGAGAGATTTCTACATGCAAACAGGTACCAGTCCAACAGCATTCAGATATGTGGATTGGACTTTGACCGTACCATTGATGTGCGTGGAATTCTACTTGTTAACAAAACCTTTTGGAGCAAAAACATCCACTTTAGCCAAACTCATCGTTGCTTCTGTAGTAATGCTTGTAACAGGTTACATTGGCGAGACTTCAGGTATTGATAACAATATCATGTGGGGAATCTTCTCTACTGTAGGTTACTTGTACATCGTTTATGAAGTATTTGGAGGTGACATCGCTAAACTTGCTAAGAATTCTAATAGTCCAGCATTAAATAGAGCAATGTTCCTGCTGAAAATCTTCATTACGTTAGGTTGGTCTATTTATCCACTTGGATACATGGTACTTCCAGGAAACTTGTTATCAGGAGCGTTTGAGGTAAGTTCTATCGACTTATTCTACAACATCGCTGATGCTGTTAACAAAATTGGTTTTGGCCTAGTAATTTATTCAGTAGCTGTTGCTGAAACTGCTAAGAATAGAGTTTTAGCTTAATTCTAATTTGGCTACCTCCTCTTGGGGGTAGCCATTTTTTTTTCCTATGGATACCTACGACTTTATTATTGCCGGAGCCGGCTGTGCTGGCCTTAGTTTGGTTTATCATCTCGAGCAAAGTATTTTAAAAGGTTCTAAAATCCTTTTGATCGATCCAGCTGGTGAAGAAATCCCAAACAAAACCTGGTGTTATTGGGCTGAGGAACCTCTGACTATTCATCCTAAAAATTTTCCAATAGTCAGTTGGAAAAAATTAATTCTCAAGCAAAACACCCAATCGCTTAAAAAGGATTTGGGAAATCTTTCCTATTTCCAGATCAGTAGTCACGAATTTTATCAGAGTATTCATTCCCTTATCCAAAATTCAGAAAATATAACCTTAATCGAAGAAGAGGTTATTGAGGTAATGGAAACCGACTCAAGCGTTAAAGTTAAAGTCAAAAGCGGTCAAAGCTATTCAGGCTCAAAGCTTTTTGATTCCAGAATCAATCCAAATCCTTCCTTTTCAGATGAGGTTTTGAAGCAGATTTTCCTAGGTTGGAAAGTGAAATTTTCAGGCGATGTGTTCGATGCTTCAGCAGTTACCCTCATGGATGTTAATCCAATCAAATTAGATTTATTTTCCTTCTTTTACACGCTACCCTACTCATCTACAGAGGCTTTAGTAGAGTATACAGCCTATGTTAAAGAAAAAATTGAGGATGGTGACTTGGTTAATTCTTTGAAAATCTATTTGAGTGGATTATCTAAGGATTTTACCTATGAAATAACTTTCGAAGAAAAAGGAGTCATTCCGATGAGTACCCAAATTCCAATTATTCCTGCTTCAAACAGAATCACTCCCATAGGAACTCGTGCTGGCTGGACCAAATCATCAACTGGATATACGTTTCACCGAATCCAGCAAAACTGTGAGAAATTGATTGAGGAAATGACTTTTCAGAGAGAACTTTCTATAGGTTCAAATCTACTTTCCAGGTTCAAATTCTATGATAATATCCTTTTAAACATTGCCCATAAATGGCCAGAAAAGCTGGGCGGAGTATTTCTTGAACTCTTTCAAAGCTCCCCGCCGTCCGATGTCATGCGCTTTTTGAATGAGGAGACAAGCTTTTTTGAAGAACTTAAAATTTTGAGTAAACTGCGTTTCTCAATTTTCATTAAAAGTTTGATAAATTATGAAGCGCGTTGAGACTTTTGGGAAAATCTTGGGAGGTATTTGCTGCCTGCTATTTTTAATTCTTCCAGAGAGTCTTGATTGGATTTCTTATGGTTTTTTTGGAGTAATTCTCCTTTTGGTCGGAATTCCTCATGGAGCAATCGATCACCTGACCTCGGATCCTTTCATCAGCAATTCAGGCTTAGTTCGATTCATTGCCTTTTATCTCCTTTTGATCGCCTTATATCTTGTCTGTTGGTTTTTCTTCCCACTGATCGCCTTAATTTCTTTCATTGTGATGTCTGCATACCACTTTGGACAGACTCATTTTCTTGGGATCAGGGTTCCCAAAACATCGGATACTATCCTTTTTATCTCCAGAGGAGGTTTTTTTCTAGCCTTGATTTTACTAGGAAATCTTGAAGAAACTTCCGCTATTTTAGACGACATTGTCAAGATTCAACTTTCCGAATCACAGTCCATTGGGATAATAGCCGTCTTATTTTTCAGCACAATTGGATTCCAACTCTACCTACTCAAATCCTTGCGAAAAAAGGATTTTTTAGAACTAACTGTACTTGGAGGATTGCTCTACTATTCTCCTTTATTGGTTGGGTTTATAACCTATTTTGGCTTTTGGCATGCACTACCAAGTATGATTGAAGAATATGCCTATCTAAAAAGAATCCCTCAATTTAGCACCTTTAAAAAATTCATTGTTCAACTTCTTCCTTTCACACTAATAAGCCTTATCGGTATTTCCTTAATATTGATGATCGGCCAGCACTATTTGGAGACTTCGCAACTGATCTTGATTTTCTTTATCATGATCTCATTGATTTCCTTTCCACATATCATCTATATGGATCGTTTTTTAAGGAAATCTGCCTAAAACTGGCCTGTACTTAACATCACGAGGTTACAGGCATTGAGGACTTCTATTCCTTTTGATCGAGCAAGTTGAGCAAATTCAGAATTTTGTGCCCCAGGGTTAAAAATAATTCGATTGGGCTTCAAGCTTAAAAGGTATTCCATCCATTCCCCTTGGTGCTGCGCGCCAATGTAAAGGGTGACTGTGTCAATGCCATCGAGCTCAGGCTTTTCTCTGAGGTTTAAAATAGCTTTTCCAAATACATTTCCTTTCTTGATCCCAATGGGGACGTAATCAAAACCTCGCTCCTGAAACATCTTTGCAGCCGTATAAGCATAGCGAGATGGATTGGGAGTAGCTCCGACTACTAACACACGATTTTTAGATTTTTCTTCCTCCATAAATTTTATCTCGTTTGAAAGTATCCATATGCCGATGCTTCTTTGTTTCGTAGATATCAGCAAGAGTAATCAGAATCCCTGTCTCCTCTACCTCGCCAAATTCATCATTCAATGCCGTCCCGAATGTCATCATCGTTGGTGATAAATTCATGTAGGTATTGATCAATGGAGGAATATTCTCTCCATAAGCCCGAATTCGTGAGTTGAGCACTTTATATCCTTCCTTATATTCCAGATCCTGAAATGGGTTTCCCTGCTTGGGAAGATCCGTTTCATATCCGAGTTTGAGTTTTTCTTTTGGCTCAACCAACCCTTCTCTGTCCGGAAAATAATGATTCAGAAACATCAACAAAAGGTCTCTTCCTTCCCGACTGTATTGCGGATACATAGTCACTTTTCCAAAGAGATATTTTACTTCAGGATTAAGCAAAACCACTGCTCCAAGCCCATCCCAAAGGTTATCTAAACTGAAGATCCCCTTTCGATTGTCAATAGCAGGTTGATATTTTGGCTGAACAAAAGATCTCCCTAACTCGATCGTATATGGCAAATAATCGGCAACAAAACGAGCTGAAAAATCAAAAAGATGCGTGGTGGATAGGTTTATTGAACCATCTTCAAGCACGGCATTTTTACAATTGATTAGCCGATAACCGGCCACTATCTCCTCCTCCTCAGGACTCCAGGTAATCAATTGTTCGTAGCAATTTTCGCAGGTATCATTCTCATCAAGATCCAGCTCCATCCCTGTACCACCACCTGCAGCTCTGAATGTAAGTTCTCGAAGACGGCCAATTTCACGAACTACATTGGGAGAGTTATGAAAATTGACGAGATAAACCAGGTTATTGCCATTATTCGTGTACCTCAAGAAACGTGCTTCAGTCAGTTCACTTTTGAGTATTTCTTTTGATACTGCTGATATAATAGTTTCTTCTTTCATGCTTTGCTCCCTAGTTCGTAAACTTTATCTCTCACTTGATCAGCCCATTCTACATCGGTTTTCGATGAATCAAAAGTCTGATATGAAATTGGCTTATCTATTCGAATGACCACTTTCTTCCCCCGCTGCTTATACATTTCATCCACCAAATAGAGCATTTCTATATTGGCTTTAACACCTAATTTCTTTCGCCAAAAGCCCAAATTGTAGAAAAATTTAGAATTATTTCCTTCGATAAAACATGGGATGACATCTTTCTTGAATTTCTTAGCCTTCGAAATAAAGCTTTTTTTCCATTGCAAATCTTTTATTCCACCCTCTCCTTTTCGAGAAACCAAACCAGCCGGGAAAATCAGGACTGCATAATCTCCTGAATATACCTTTTCAATTCGATCATACGCTTCTTGGGTATTTTTTCCGTGCTTATTTATTGGAACAAAAAGTGGAGCAAAATTTTTAAATGTCATCAAAAGATCATTTACCAAAAAACGAATATCACTCCGAATTCGGCCCATCGCATACATCATCGCCACCCCATCCATCCCACCAAAAGGGTGATTGGCTGCTATAATCACTCCCCCAGTTTTAGGAAGGTATTCTTCACCGACGAGCTCCACTTCCAATTCAAATTTTCCCATTAAGGCATTGACAAATTCTATTCCTTCGAGATGATTTATACTATTGTAAACCTCATTCAACCAGCTTTCATGTGTGACACGCTTTACATAAGAAATCAAAAACCCAGGAATCCATTTGAGAAGTTTTGGATTCTTGGAATTGATCGCTTGTTCGATATCAACAATTTTTTCTGTCATATTCTGCAGGCAAATGCCAAGAATTAAAAAGGGAATAATTAATTTTTTGTTTAAAATAAGTCCAAAATAACAAAAAATCAGTTTTTATCTGGGATTCAAAATTTCAAAATAACTAGTTTCCTGAAAACCAATTCGATTAGATTTTGTAGTAATAGTACAATTCTTCACTATGATCATAATTTTAACTGGAAGCACTTCTGGTATTGGCTGGGAAACCCTAAAGGGACTTTATCCCAAAGCCGATCAATTTATCTTACCCATTCGGAATTTGGATAAGGCTAAAGCACTTTTTCAACAACTTCCGGATCAGAAGAAACTCAGAATGCTCGAAATGGATTTGGAAGATCTCAGTTCCATTCAAAAAGCCACGGAGCTAATCAAGGCAGAATTTCCAAAAATCGATGTGATGATCAATAATGCCGGTGGAATGTTTCCGCCATTGAGTAAGACAAAAGATGGACTTGACAAAACTTTTCAGGTCAATCACCTCGGGCATGTCCTATTGCTTAAAAATTTGCTCCCTAACTTGATTGAGGCAAAAGCCAAAGTCATTCAGGTAAGTTCTATGGCACATCATATTGGCACATTCAATTTGAGGGATCTGGCACTGGAAAAATCCAAAAGCGCTTGGCTTTCCTATGGCTCTGCGAAGCTTTACAACATACTAATAAGCAATTATATAGCTAACGAGTACGAAGAAAAAGGATTAAGTGGATACTCGCTTCATCCCGGGGCAGTGAAAACAAATTTCGGCTCAGGCTCTGGCCCCTTAAATCAAGCCTTTATTGGAATAAGCAAACTATTTTTCATCTCGCCTAAAGCGGGGGCTCAAACTAGCTTACACCTTGCATTAACACCGAAAGAACAATTGGTTAATGGAGCTTACTACATTAAGAAAAAGCCAACAAATCGATCCAAAATCGCTACCAATAAAGCCTACGCCACGAAACTCTGGAATTACAGTTTGGAGCTTTTGGAGCAAATGGGTTACTGATATAATCCCTATTTTTGCGGTCTGACTCGTAAAGCTATTATGCAGGAAACTATCCTATCCCTTTCCCCTGGCCCTTGGACTGATTATGAATTGATCGATACCGGAGGTTTTGAAAAATTAGAACGATTTGGAAACTTTATTCTCAGTAGACCTGAACCTCAGGCTATTTGGGATAAAAGCCTTCCTGAAAGCGAATGGAAAAGTTTGGCTCATGCTCATTTTGCGAAAGAAAAAAGCAATCCTGAGAAAGGTCAATGGGAACAGCTTCAGAAAATGCCGCATAATTGGACCGTCAATTATGAAAATGAGGGAGGATTGAAATTAAAGCTGAACTTAGCTCAAACTTCATTTAAGCATATCGGGTTATTTCCTGAACAGGCAGTCAACTGGGATTACCTCTACCAAACGATAAAAAGATGCCCTGTCAAAAGTCCAAAGGTCCTCAACCTTTTTGCCTATACCGGAGCCGCATCTGTGGCTGCTAAGGCTGCAGGCGCTGATGTGACCCATTTGGATTCGGTCAAGCAAGTCGTGACTTGGTCCAGACATAATATGGAATCTTCCGGACAAGAAGGAATCCGCTGGATGGTGGATGATGCGATGAAATTCATCAAACGTGAAGCCCGAAGAGGAAATAAATATCAAGGAATCATCTTAGATCCGCCAGCCTATGGACGCGGACCTGATGGGGAAAAATGGGTTTTAGAAGAACAAATCAATGAAATGCTCAAGGTATGTGCTGAGATTCTTGATCCAAAAGATCATTTCCTCTTGCTGAATATGTACTCGCTCAGTTTTTCTTCCTTAATCGCTGCTAACCTGATCAAGACAACTTTTAAAAATGTTCGGAATGCTGAGCATGGTGAGTTATACCTACAGGATAATCATGCTAAAAAACTACCATTGGGCATTTTTTTCCGATTCTCAAGTTTTTGAATAAAACCCAATCATGAATAACAGACAACTTTTCTTAGCTCATTTGGCACAGACCACAGACTTTCCATTGATGATTGAAGTGGAAAAAGCGGAAGGAATCTATCTTTATGGACCAAATGGAGAAAAGTACGTCGATTTAATTGCAGGAATCGGGGTCAGCAACGTTGGCCA
>JBBQDY010000015.1:0-22607 GCA_038320155.1 Cytophagales bacterium | reverse complement strand
AGGAATACAAGGATCGCTTCACCCATCAGAGCAAAGTAAAAGTTCGGGTTGAGTCAGCTAAATTCACTTTAGATCGAATTCCCGCATACATCACACGTGTGGTTCAGGATGCTGGAAATCATGATTTCGCAGGGCAACTTTGGTTTCCCGAGGAATACCGATGGACTGATTCCGACTTTTCCTCAAAATCAAATTTCCAACAACCGCTTATCTACGAATGTCATATCGGAATGGCTCAAGAAAAGCACGGGGTGGGAACTTACGCCGAGTTCGAGCAACTCACTTTGCCTCGGATCAAAGCTGCCGGTTATACAACTATACAGTTGATGGCTGTGATGGAGCATCCGTATTACGGTTCATTTGGCTATCACGTATCCAATTTCTTTGCACCTACTTCCCGCTTTGGCACGCCTGAGGAACTTAAATCATTGATCAATACTGCCCATGGAATGGGAATCGCCGTGATTATGGACATTGTCCATTCGCATGCGGTGAAAAATGTCAATGAGGGACTCAATGAATTTGACGGTAGCGATCACCAATATTTTCATCCCGGTGAAAAAGGCTATCATGAGGGCTGGGATTCCAAACTTTTTGACTACGGCAAGTTCCAAGTGCAGCAATTTCTGCTTTCCAATATTCGCTATTGGTTGGAGGAGTTTCATTTCGATGGATTTCGATTTGATGGGGTGACTTCCATGATATACAATCACCATGGTCATATTTCCTTTGGCGATGCAGCAGCCTATTTTGATGAAGGTGTAGCTGAAGATGCCTTGCTCTACCTTCAGCTCGCCAATACGTTAATTCATGTAGTCAATCCTTTGGCCATTTCCATCGCAGAAGAAGTAAGTGGTATGCCAGGGCTTTGTCGAAAGGTCACAGACGGAGGAATTGGATTTGATTATCGACTAGCGATGGGAATTCCGGACTTTTGGATCAAAACGCTCAAGCACAAGCTCGATGAGGAATGGGATATGTTTGAGCTTTGGCACGAACTGACCAATCGGCCCAAAAAGGAGAAATCCATCGCCTACGCAGAGAGCCATGATCAGGCTTTGGTTGGGGATAAGTCGATTGCCTTCTGGCTGATGGATAAGGAGATGTATTTCAATATGTCAGTCTTACAGCAAAGCTTGGTTGTGGATCGCGGGATGGCTCTTCACAAAATGATCCGGATGATTACCCTGACTCTTGGTGGAGAGGGGTATTTGAATTTTATCGGTAATGAATTTGGGCACCCGGAATGGGTGGACTTTCCCCGTGAAGGCAATGAATGGAGTTACCAGTATGCAAGAAGACAGTGGTCGCTGGTCGACGAACCCCTTCTCCGCTATCAACAACTTGATGCTTGGGACAAAGTGATGATTCAATTGGCTACCGACCATAAGCTCCTTGCAGCATCCCCTGCCGCACAGCTCTATTTAGATCCTGATAAGAAGATCATCGCTTACGAACGTGGCGAATTGATCTTTGTCTTTTCGTTCAATCCTACCGAGTCCTTTTTTGGCTTTCCTATCACCTTACCTAAGGCAGGAAATTACCAGATTATGCTAGATTCCGATGAGAAGCGATTTGGAGGATTCGAGCGATTGGATCAGGATGTGATCTACTCCACGGATACCCAAAATCAAGTGAGTTTGTATATTCCGAGTCGTGTGGTGATGGTGCTGAGGAGGAAAAAATAAAAAGATGCGTCTACTTGACCAATTCTGCTAAATAATTATACTTCATAAAACTATCGTTTTGTGAAGTATTGGCATCACCTCCCTAAAAAGGAAAAGTCAAAAGACTATGCTGGCTGACCGTATTGAAATCCCGCCAGACACGGTTGAGTTCGGTATGGGTTTTGGCTCCTTCCAGTCCGGCAAAAGGATAAAGGTTTGCATTGGAGATTCGACAAGCTTGAGTGAGCTTTCGGCTGATTTTACTGACTTTTTTTAGTGTGGCAGTGGAGATTTGGAATTCTTGTTCCAATTCATACCAAGACCTGTTTACAATTTTATAAAACTCCTTTTTCAAGTCATCTATTCGTTCGGACTCCTTTTTTAGGGATTTTTCGAAATAGCTTAATTCACGGCTATTAAATACTTTCCGCTCCTGTCTTTTTTCGAAAGCAGCTTCAACCAACTCCCGAAAGTGACCCGTACTCCCCAAAATATTTACCGCCAACGTAACCTCGGCAAACTGTAAAAAAGGATAGCGATAGATCAGATCTGGCAGGGTTGTTTTCTCAGGAAGAATCTCAAAACATCGATGGGATGGAACTCTCAAATTCTCCACCTTAAAAGCATGGCTTCCAGTCGCGATCATTCCCATATAATTCCAACCATCCAGAATTTCTACTTCCTCCTTTTTCAATATAAATGCCTTTACTATTGCGCTCCCACTTTTATCAAAAGCCGGTTGTCCATTTTCCAGTATTTCGCAGTTTGCCGTAAAATGACTGGCATGCAAGGTTCCTGAAGCATAAGTCCAGCTTCCGGAAATCTGATAGAATTCCTCTACCTTATCAGCCTTTCCTCCCACAAATCCAGATCCCGCAAGGCAAAGATTAGGTTCAGCGGCTAATTCGGAACGCATCTCTTTTTCCATAAAACCGATAAACCAACCCGCTCCTGAGCAAAGAGTAATGGTCCAACCTAGGCTTCCATCAACTTTGGCTAGTCTTTCTTCTAACTCAAGTGCTTCCGGTAAGCTAAGTCCAAGCCCTCCCAATCTTTTAGGAACAAATAGCTTGAATAATTTTTCTCTGTGAAGAGTTTCAATAAAGTCTTGGGGAAGTCTTCCGAGTTGCTCAGCCTGAGCAGCTTCTTCATTGGAATACGAAAAGGGAAGGATCATTTTGGAATTGGAATCAAGGATATTTTACCTTAATTTAAAGATATAAAACATATCAATTAACTAAGGTCAGCTCTTTTTAAAAAGATCGGTTATCGACTAAAATCAAACTTTTGCACATTAAAACTGTTAAAAACCTATGAGTCAATTTCTAAAACCCGAGGGCAGAATCACCAGAAGATTGTATCTAGTACTTTTTATGGTTTTCTATTTTATTAATATTTTGAGTCTGATGATGATGTGGGAATCCTATCATCAGAAATCTTGGGCAATTTTTATTTCATTCGGTATTGTCCTAATTGCTTCGATTGTTTTACTCTTAGTGCAGGCCATCAAACGACTGCACGATATCGGTATGGATTGGAAATATGCACTCTATTTATTGATCCCACCACCTGTTAATTTTATTGGATTCATTTGGTTAGCTTACAAAAAGGGGCAAGAAGGTCCAAATAAATATGGTCCGGATCCCAACAAAACAGACGTAGTATAATTATTTCTAGGATAGCGTTCCCTTTTTCAATTCTTTTACAGCAAAGTCTACAGCTCTAGCCGTCAATGCCATATAGGTAAGTGAAGGGTTTTGAACCCCTGTAGAGGTCATAGCCGCTCCATCTGTTACGAATACATTGGGAATTCCATGCAATTGGTTGTGAGCATTCAGCAGGGACGTTTTTGGATCCTTACCCATTCGGACTCCCCCCATTTCATGGATATCCAACCCGGGGTTTTGGCCACTATCGGAAATGATGATGTTCTTACATCCGGCACTTTCGAGCATGGATTGGCCTTGTTCGTAAAAATCAGCCAAGACTTTTTCATCATTATCGTCATAGCTGACATCGATTTTCAGTAGTGGAATTCCCCACTCATCTGTTTGCTCTTTGCTGAGTGATACTTGATTCGTCTCCTTAGGGACTGTCTCTGCTTGAATCATCATCCAAACATGCCATGGACCTACCTCCGTATTTGCCTGCTTCAATTCTGCCCCTAATGCCGCATCGGCAAGGTCAATCCCACGAGAGCGGGACGCTGTGAAGAATGGCATATATCCCCCCTGAAAATCCATATCCTGTTTCCTAACATTCCGGAAATTTGGCATCATCATCGAAGTGGGTCTTCTCCCAAAATAATGACTGTCTTCAAAACCATCAAAATCTGCACTAATCGAACCACGATAATTGTGGAATGCGACGTATTTTCCCAGCAAACCTGAATCATTGCCCATTCCATTCGGATAGCGCTTTGATGTACTATTCAGTAAGATCAGATTTGAATTAAGCGCAGCAGCATTTAAGAAAATAACTTTTGCATAGTATTCTGTGGCTTCTTTTGTGACCCGATCTATTACCCGAACACCGGTAACTTTTCCTTTTTCATCATCATAAATAATCGAATGAACCACAGAATCTGGTCTGAGGGTAAGATTTCCTGTTTTGGCAGCCCAAGGCAATGTACCTGAATTACTACTGAAATACCCTCCAAAAGGACATCCACGATAGCATTGATTGCGTGCCATACATTGACCTCGACCTTGCTGAAGATGAATCTCATTAGGTTTAGTCAAATGAGCGCATCTTCCTATTATTGGGTCGCGGTCAGAATAAGCGGCCTTAATTCGTTTCTGAAGTTCCTTTTCCACACAATTCAATTCCCAAGCGGGCAAAAACTCCCCGTCAGGAAGTGTATCTAATCCATCATAATTTCCACTTATGCCCACAAACCGCTCCACATGACTGTACCAAGGAGCAATATCCTCATAGCTAATTGGCCATTCGATCGCATAGCCATCTCGCCCGGGCCGCTCAAATTCATAACGACTCCAGCGTTGAGTTTGCCTCGCCCAAATAAGCGACTTCCCTCCTACTTGGTAGCCTCTGATCCAATCAAATGGTTTTTCCTGAATGTAAGGGTGCTCCGAATCTTTGGCGAAAAAATGCTGGGTATCCTCCTTATAAGCATAGCAGCGATTGACGATCGGATCAGCCAGCTTTTGGTCTCTTGGAATCTGATTGCGATGGGGCATTTCCCAAGGCGCAGTGGTCATGGTTGGGTAGTCTTTCAAATGCTTCACATCCCTGCCCCGTTCCAAGACTAGCGTTTTCAATCCCTTTTCACAAAATTCTTTAGCAGCCCAACCTCCGGAGATTCCAGAGCCAATGACGATGGCGTCGTATTCATGCGTATTCATGATCGAAAAGTAAAGAAAGAAGATATGAGAACCAAAAAGGAAGTATCGAGTATCAAGATTTTGGTATGAGGATGCGAGAGCAAAGGAAGTATCGAGTATCAAGATTTTGGGATCAAGACACAAGAATCAAGAGGCAGGAAAGTATGGAGAATCAAGATTTCAGTATCAAGATCTAGTAAACTTGAAATCGTTAGATCATCAACTGTGGAAGTGGCCCATAATGTGTGTGCAAAGAAATGGTAAAAAGAGACGTATCGACTAGCCAGAATCAAAGCCCTTAAAAACAGACCTCTTTCAAAATTTTTATTTTTGATGGTAAAACGTCAAAAACCAAAAAAGCCCATCGATTAGATCAATAGGCTTTTTTGATTGACTTGAAAGTCGAATTTACTCGTAGCGCAATGACTCGATCGGATCAAGCTTGCTGGCCTTATACGCTGGAAAGTATCCTGATAGCAATCCGACCACAATACAAATCAAAAATGCTATAAACATCCAAAGCCAAGGTATCAAGAACCCTCCTGCACCGATAACCCAAGATATCAGGTTGCCTATGCCTATTCCGAGGAACATCCCGAAAATACCTCCAAGCACACAAATCATAATTGCCTCAAATAAAAACTGCTGGCGGATTTTCAATGGAGTAGCTCCCAAAGCTTTTCTGATTCCAATTTCACGCGTTCGCTCTGTTACCGATACCAACATAATATTCATCAAGCCAATAGAGGCTCCTAAAAGTGTGATAAAGCCAATTCCAAAACCTCCAATCCGAAGGTATCCGGCTACCTCTTCCAAGCTTTCAGCGACTGATTGGCTTTTCGTCAAATCAAATGAATCTTCTTGAATCACACGATCTTGACGGATTTTTCGCATCATTCCTATGGCTTGGCCCATTTCGTAATCGATCCGCTCAGGTCCAGAAGCAATTCCTGTCACATTATAATTGAACGAACCTCGCTGATCCAGGCGGCTGGCATTTTCCACAGGGATCAAAATCTGTCGATCAGCGCCCGAATCTTGGCCTACCGAGCCTTGCTCTTCTAAAACTCCTATAATGGTATATGGTCGTCCCAGAAATGTGATTTTATCTCCAATCGGATTTTCATTGGCATCAAATAGGGTGGTTTTCAATTCCTTCCCAATAATAGCGACACTGTTTCCATAGCGAATATCCAGCAAACTGAAATTTCTACCCTCACCCATTTTAATGGCTTTGATCTTTAAGTAATTTTCATCCACTCCACGGATTCTGGTATTTGGATTGGTCTTTTTAGAACCTCTTTTAACCTCTGCAGATCCGGTAACTGATACAAAAACTGTTGAAATTCCTACACTTGTATATTCTTGCTTGAAGTCCATCATCTCTTTGAAGGTGAGCTTCGGATAAGTCTTCTCGGTTTTACCTTCCTGAATTGAACGGCCACCACTAAATCCCTTATTTCTAATATCAAACGAGTTTGCCCCTAGGCCTGCAAAACTATCTGCAATTTGGGATTTAATCCCATCGATCGCAGTTAGCATTCCCACCAAAGAAGAAATCCCGATGGCAATAATTGCTCCGGTGAGGACAGTTCGAAGTAAATTGACCTTGATGGAGGTGACTGCTTCTCGGATATTTTCGATCAAATTCATAGAGTGTTCGGATTAGAACAGATTTTTTAAGATAACAAGGAAAACCATTTTAAGTATAACCAATTCATCTTGATTTGGTCAAAAATAGGGTAAATTTTATTTGAGCGACCTATGAAGCCTCAACCTTTTCGATGATCGGTATGTGAACCAGTTCCACGGAATCTTCCGCAAATGGATCGTAAGTTTGATCGAAGGTTTCAAAATGAGCGCGATCATCTAAGCGATAGTTTGATTTTGGAAGCCAATTCATCATAAATTCTTGCAGCGTCGATTGAAACTTGGCAATTGAACCATGGTGGCTAAAAACTGCATAAAGACCTCCTTCTAAGCGAATCTCTTCAAAACCTGGTGGACAAGAAGAAATCTCTTCGGTAATTGCTGCGCACTTTTCAAATTGAATGTCCACAGTAAAATCACCTTTGGTCATTTCTTTTCCATACCTATCAATGGAATAAAATTTTGTGGGTGAAAGACCCACCATCTCCCGAATTGCTTGCCTAAATGGCCGCCAAAGCTTAGAAGTTTCTTGACTGGCAATTGAAGTGCAGATTTTCTGGCCGGAAAGCAACTGAGGTTCGATATGAATAATCAAAATATTCATCTTCAATGCATTCGATCTGCCCGATGACCGATTTCTTGAAGTACCGACGCTTCAAAATTCAGCCATTCCTGCCAGCGAGCATTTACTAAATCAACATCTTGAAAAGTTCTTGCCAACTCAATAAACGTCACATAATGCCCTGCCTCTGACACCATCAGTTCGTAATAAAACTTTCTCAATTCATTGTCTTGAATATGGGTTGAAAGCAACTTAAAACGCTCGCAACTTCTAGCTTCAATGAGCGCATTAAGCAAAAGCTGCTCAGTCAATTGTTGCATGCGATTCCCTCCTTTTTTTACAAAATTGGTAAGCGCAAGCACATATTCATCTTTTCTTGGAAAGCCAAATTTGAGTCCACGCTTTCGAATCTGCTCCAACACCCGCTCAAAATGTCCCCATTCTTCCGCCACAATTGGAGTCAAGGTATCCACGATCTGATCCAAATCATTGAATCTCAGAATCAGACTAATGCATGAGGAAGCTGCCTTTTGCTCACAATAGGCATGATCAGTCAGGATATCTTCGATTTGCATTTCTGCTATCCCAACCCATCGAGGATCTGTCGGAAGCTTCAAATGAAGCATTTTAGCTTTAGTGCTTTCTTCCCAACTCATTTCAATCAAATAAATACCAAGTAATTCCCAAGTCCAAAAAAGATTTGTATCCAGTATAATCCGGAGTTACGAAGTAGCCTTCACGATTCATAAGTCCACTATTCAAATGATTGTATTTGAGCAGAACTCGAGTCCTATTTATCCTGAAATTCAAGAAAAAATCGGCAACAGGATAAGCATAGACATCAAACCTATTTTGCAAATTGAATTGCTGCGTAGCGGTGAAATAGGAATTTGCAAAATAGGAAGAATGGTAGCGGACATCAATTCCTATTTGCACCACTACATTATTATTGAAAAGAGGACTATCGAAATAAAAGCGAGAATTTGCATATAGATCTGGAATCCGAAATGCATCCCTTTCCCCACCAGTAACTTGAGTGAAAATCAACTCCGTATCCCAACGAAATTTCCTTCCTATTTGAATATTGGCGATTAAGCCCGGTTGAAGCATAAAAGCTTCCCCCCCAGCTTGAGTTGCATTTCCATTAACCTCAAAATAGACGTAATTATTAATCCGATTCAAAGTCAGGGAGGGTCGCAATCGAATCTTTTCCAAATCAACTTTCAAGGTTCCTTTCACTTGATCGACACCAATATTATCGAAGTCATTACTCCATTGTAAAAAATATCCCTGATATTCCTGCTGCATGGAAGTTGGCTTGTAAACTGCCTTGGTATATTCTAAATCCAACCAAGGTGAAGTCATCAGACCATGAAGCTTAAAGGCCCCAGGCAGCAAATACTCACCATCTGCGCTTAGGCTCCACTTTTCAGAAATCTTTCCGATCAACTCCCCACCAATAAAAACTTCATTAAACGTATTGTCACTTTCAAATGAAGGACTTCGCATTCTTCCGGTTCGGAACTTTGCATGTGCATTGTAATAAAAGCCCCCAAATGTTCCTTTGAAGCCTACCTCGTTACGCCATTCTGAGAAATCATTTCGGTTTTGCGCGGTATCTCTTGCACTCAATCCCTCCGAGGGGTAATAGAGCGTGTCAGAACTAGACATGTTTGCCTCAAAGATTAAATCTTGGCTTTTTTTGTCAAAAATATGGTAGATCTGAAGACCGTCTTTCACTTTATACTCATGATAAAAATGGTAGTCTTGTCGTAAGTCTCGAGCTTGTGAAAACCTCAACCAAACCTTTGCATCCTCATAAGTGAAATAGATTGAGGTACTATCTATCTCCGGTGGAATGATGCCTCCAATCTCATTGACCACATGTCGCATTCTGGAGAAATTTCCCAAAAACCAATATTTCCCGTTTTCAGATCGGTAATTCGTATGAAATGAATAGGCAGTCTGCTCCACCATATTATCATCCCTCCCGATTGGATTGAGCGTTTTTTTGGATCGAATGGTATGAAGTTCAAAGCCTACATTCCATCTGGGATTGATGTTCCGCGCAAACTCGATATCAAGCATGTTCCGATTGCCCCCACCAAAGTAGGCTGACATATTCGTAAATGGCGATTTGGTATCAAAGAATTTATGATTCTCCGGAGCTCGGTAGTAGAGATCATAGGCCGAAAACCCTGAAGTCGTCCCAATCATTTCTGGAATTTGATAAAAGATTGATCGGGATGCGGAGCCGATATTTCCCAAATCCTGATATTTCCAACCACTTTTTGCGACTGGATCATAGTTGTGGTAGTTCGTCAATGAAGTATCCTGAGGATAGACTTGCAGCCTGTTTCGTTTGATGTCTCTGGAGAAAAAATGAAGACTGGTGTTCGGTCCATAGACCATTTTGGTCGAATCATCCAAAAGAGATCTTCTACCTTCCAACTCTTCCTCCTCACCTTCTTCGTTTGTTCGAACTTGATTAGGATTTTGATTGGGAGGGGTCGGTCGGGTGGTTTTTGGAATCGGACGCTGTGCATTCGAAATCTGAACGCCTCCTAAAAGCAAAAGTATGAATATTCCTAAAACCTTTATTTTCACTGATTACGACCTTTATTTAGGACTTTAAGTTGGATTAGTTTTTCCAAAATAACCAAGTCCTCCTCGACCATAGCTACTTCTATAGGAAGGACAAAAATCGGAATTTCTGATAGAAATCCTTCAGGAGAAGAAGATTTAACTTTTCCAGCATCCTTTTCGGTGGTAAGTAAGACCACTTTATTAGGGAAAGACCTTTCGAATGACGCCCTCAGATCTTCGAAATCTTTGGAGCTGTAGGAATGGTGATCAGGAAAGCTATATGAATCTTGGAGCTCATAAGTTGATGCAACGTAATCTCTCAGCGTCTGATCATTTGCCAAACCAGAAAAAAGAATTACCTCATTCGAAAATTTAAAATCGGGATTAAGTCCATGAGGTTTCCCGTATTTGATCGAGGAAAAAAGAACTGGTTTATCGCTTCCTGCAGCTTTCTTTATTCTTTTTACCAAATCTCCTTTCTTTTCTGATTCCAAATGAATTGGAGACTTAGTCACGATAATCACATCTGCCCGACTTGCCCCATTTCTGGATTCTCGCAATCGACCCATGGGAAGCAGGTAATCATCTATAAAAGGATTAGAATAAGTCGTCAATAAAATGGAAAAGTCAGATGTGAAATAACGATGCTGGAATGCATCGTCAAGCAAAAGGATAGATGAGTCAGATGATTGTTGGGCAATATTTTCAGCTGCAGCGACTCGATCCTCACCTACAAAGACAGATACTTTTGAATTAAATTTGTTGAAAATCTGATAGGGCTCATCTCCGATATCACTCGGTTTGCTATTAATATCCGCTTTTAGATATCCTTTCGTATTTCTACCGTAGCCACGGCTCAGGGTTGCTACTTGGTACTTTTGAATCAGCATTCGGATCAGAAACTCAATCATGGGAGTTTTGCCGGTACCTCCCACGCTTAGATTACCTACTACAACACTCGGAATAGCGGACTTTTTCATTTTAAACAACCCAATCTCGAAGAAAAAATTTCGCAGACTCGTCACCAAATCATAAAGCAGGGCAAAAGGATAAAGCAAAAAAGCGTACCAGCGCATTGGTTAGAATTACTATTTTTGATCAAAGAAACATAAAAAATATGGGATACCAGATCAGCGAAGTGATTTCAAGACTAGAAATGCTAGCTCCTCCAGCCTATCAAGAATCTTACGATAACGCCACGCTAATCACCGGAGATAGAAATTGGGAGGTAAATGGAATCCTTTGCACCTTGGATTGTACGGAGGCAGTAGTTGAAGAAGCCATGCAGTTAGGGGCAAATCTAATTGTGGCTCATCACCCAATTATATTCAAAGGCCTGAAAAGTATCACTGGGAAAAACTACGTAGAGCGAACGATTATCAAAGCAATCAAAGCCGATATCGCGATTTATGCCATTCATACCAATCTAGACCATGTAGCTTCAGGAGTCAATAAGCGTATTTCTGATCGTCTTGGGTTGTTCAAAACAAAAATCCTTAGTCCAAAAAAAGAGATTCTAACTAAACTGGTCTATTTCGTACCTAAGTCAGAAGCGAAGCAAACATTGGATGCTGTTTTTGCAGCTGGGGCAGGACAAATAGGTGAATACTCGAACTGTGCTTTCCAATCTGAAGGGATCGGAACCTTTACCCCCTCTTCCATAGCCAATCCATCCATTGGCTCCGCAAATCAGGCGGAGGAAGTACAAGAATCCCGAATAGAAATATTGCTTCCATCTTACCTTAGTCATCAGATTATTAAAGCGCTTAAAAAAGCACATCCCTATGAGCAGGTCGCCTATTATATTCAGCAACTTGAAAATGAAAATCAGGAGGTGGGAGCCGGTATGATAGGTGAATTGGAAAATCCGCTGAAAGCAGAAGAATTTCTCGATTTGCTGAAGAAAAATATGAATCTTAAACTCGTCAAGCATACCGCCTTTCCTAATAAAAAAATCAAAAAAGTGGCAGTCTGCGGAGGTGCAGGAATTTTTCTCCTTTCCGATGCCAAGCGAGCTGGCGCAGATGCTTTTGTCACGTCAGACATCAAGTACCATGAGTTTTTCGATGCGGAAGGCCAATTAATCCTTTGCGATATCGGGCATTATGAGAGTGAAATTTTCACAAAAGAATTGCTTGGGGAGTTTTTGTCACAAAATTTTCCTAATATTGCACTCTATTTGACAAAAGTAGTTACAAATCCCTCATCCTACCGATAGTACATGGAAAGTACAGTAGCACAGAAACTCGAAGCTATTCATAACCTTCAACTTTTAGATTCAAGATTAGACGCGATATTAAAAGTTCGTGGCGCTCTCCCTGAAGAAGTTCAGGACTTAGAAGATGAAATAGCCGGTTATAATACTCGATTAGAAAAATTTAAATCAGAGATCGATTCATTTGATGATGAGGTTAAGGCCTTGAAAGAAAACATCAAGGAGTCTGAAAAACTGATCAAGAAGTATCAAGAGCAGCAGATGAATGTTAGAAATAACAGAGAGTATGATGCAATTACCAAGGAATTGGAACTTCAAGATCTTGAGATTCAGGTTTCAAAGAAGAAGATAGCTGAAGCAGGCATTCGAATTGAACAGAAAAAAGTTGATTTAGAAGAGCTTACTGCAGTGATGAAAGATCGTCAAAAAGATCTTGATCAGAAGAACAATGAATTGGCTACCATCGTTTCCGAAAGCGAATCAGAAGAAGCTAAGATCAACAACGATCGTACGAAAGCAACCAAAAAGGTGGAAGATAGATTGTTGAAATCATACGAAAAAATCCGTGAAAACGCTAAGAACGGTCTAGCTGTAGTAATGGTGAAGCGTGGTGCTTGCGGTGGTTGCTTCAACACTGTGCCTCCGCAGCGTCAGGCTGACATTCGTGAGAAGAAGAAACTTATTGTATGCGAGCATTGCGGTAGAATCCTCGCTGGTGTAGAAGATGAGATCACTCCAGAGGCTCCGGTTAAAAAGAAAAGAACTACAAAAGCTTAATAGCTGACAATATTGATGAAAACCCCGAGAATTAATTTTCTCGGGGTTTTTTATTTGCTATCTATCCAAATGGAACAAGATAAATCATTACCTTACCCACTATGAAAAGTGTTGCAACTCTTATTATCGCCTTGTTTTGCTCGCTTTCGGTTTTTGCAGCGGATCATGAAACCAAAACATTTTTGGTTCTTTTCCAATCCAAAGAATTAAAATCGTTGAAAGTTTCAGTAAAGGACATCGAGTCCCAATTTTCTTCGGTATTCAAAACCAAAAGCTACCAGGGAAATTCTGTCCCTTCGATTCTGATCGAGATCCCCAATTGTGATTTCGATGCCTGTTTTCTTGGAGATATACTAATCGAGCTAGAAAACGGCAAAAAAATAAAATTACAGGAGTTGGCATTCCGAGTGATCGATATCGGTGAGGAGAAAAAATCTTACGAATCGGAATTAATAACCTTTGAAAGCCAACCTAAAAAAAGTCTAAAAGCTGAGAAACCAGAGAAGGCTAATCCAAAGCCTTGAGATGATCTAAGGAGTTATTTTTTCTAGCGACAAAGGTACCGTCGGATAGTTGCTCCAATAAATACAAGCAGAGATTGTGGTGTTCGAAATTATCCATATACCTCAGGTCGAAATTCAAAATCACACTCAGAAAGATCCGCATCGCACGACCATGCATGCATACTAGGACCGTTTCCCCGGGTCCTTCAAGGATTGTTTTGATTCCACTTCGCATACGAACTGCCACTTGGTTAGGACTCTCCCCCCCCGCAATAGCATAGTCTAAGTTTCCCTGTTGCCATTGACTCAGCATGTGCTTGTAATACTCGCCTTCCTCTGGAGTCATGGGCGTTCCCTCATATTTTCCCCAAGAGATTTCATTCAAGTCAGGAAGAGATTTGGAAGGGATGCCTAGATCCAAAAAGTTTTGAATTGACTGTTTAGTACGGATTAGTCCAGAGTAATAAACCTGATCAAAAGAAACAGATTGATAAGTATCGAAAAATGCTTTTGCTTGAGCCAGGCCAGTTGAATTCAAAGGAGCATCGATTCCGCTTCCTTGTACCACTCCTTTTAAATTAAAATCTGTTTGACCGTGTCTGACGAGGTAAATTTTTTTTCGATTCAAGTTTCTTTATTTTTGTTCAAAGGCCAAATAAACCTCATTTAGCTCATATTTTAATGGTATTTCTTACAAAGCCCAGTTTAGATCAACTCAATTCAAGTGGTAAAAACAACATGGTCAGCCACTTGGGGATTGTTTTCACTGCAGTTGGAGATGATTTTATCGAGGCTACGATGCCTGTCGATTCTAGAACCAAACAACCCATGGGCTTGTTACACGGAGGAGCAAATGTCGTGTTGGCAGAAACTTTAGGTTCCGTGGCGGCTTCGCTCACAGTGAACAATGACAAGCAAGCCGTCGTTGGTTTAGAAATCAATGCCAACCACCTCAAATCTGTTCGTGAAGGCTTAGTAAAAGGAACTGCCAAGCCAATTCATCTGGGTAAAACCACGCAGGTTTGGGAAATAAAAATAGTGAATGAAGCCAATCGACTCTGCTGTATCAGTAGACTAACAATGGCGATTTTAGATTTAAAATGATCAATTCTCAAGTATTAGTTTCCCACACGATTACAGAAGTCCTTGACTTTGTTATCGATTATGGATTGGAATCAGGAGCTTCTTTTGCACTATGGAGGAAACCAAAATCTAACAAGATTGAATTCGTATCGAGCGAAAACCCCATTCCAGAAAAGATTTTAATTAATCTAGAAGAAGCCAAACCAGGATTCATTGTACATCCTTTTGAGGATCAATCTGACAAAAAGGCTTTCTACATCGCAGCTGATACCTATTGGAAATTTCCAAAAAAAGACATTCTGAACAGCGATGAATTACCTGAATCGCTAAATCATTTCATAGAAAAAAGAAGCTCTGAAAAGGTCACCTATCAAAAACCTCAGCTAGCGAAAGCTCAATCATCCGATAAAGCTAATACCCAAAATGAGGACTGTAAATCTCATTTCATTTCATTGGTAGAAAAAGGAATCGAGGCGATTCATGCTGGATTCGTAGAAAAGGTGGTTCCAGCCAGAACTCAGTTGATTAAATTGGATGAAGATTTTGATTTGGCAGATAGTCTTCACCGAATGCTGGATGCTTATCCCAATTCGTTTGTAAACTTCTTTCATATCCCTGCTGTGGGAACTTGGATCGGGGCCAGTCCTGAAATCCTGATTGAAACTAAAGAGAATATGTTTTATACCATGTCTCTCGCAGGAACCCAACCTGCAAAAGGAGAGAATCCTCTAAAAACAGCGGCATGGACTCAAAAAGAAATAGAAGAACAGGCTTTAGTTAGTAGATACATTGTGGATTGCTTTAAGAAGATAAGACTTCGCGAATACGAGGAGCATGGTCCGAAAACAGTACAGGCGGGAACTTTACTTCATTTGAGATCGGATTTCAAAGTGAATATGAGAGCTACGAATTTTCCCCAATTGGGAACAGTGATGCTAGAATTACTTCATCCTACCTCAGCTGTTTGTGGAATGCCTCGAAAAGAAGCACATGAGTTTCTGAATAAATATGAAAACTTAGATCGTTCCTTCTTTGCCGGATTTATTGGACCTGTGAATATCGAAGGAGAAACCTCCATCTACGTCAATCTAAGAACTGCTTCACTCAGCAAAGATCAAGCAATCTTGTATGCCGGAGCTGGTGTGACGGCGGATTCTGACCCTGAACAGGAATGGGAAGAAACAGATCTCAAATGTCAAATTATTGGTAAATTTTTACAAAATCCCTCCGCTTGATTATCCAACCAATTAGCGATTTGGTGGCCCTCTGTCATCAAAAAGGAATTACAAACGTGATCCTTTCTCCAGGTTCTCGATGTGCTCCACTCACTTTAGCTTTTGCCAGACATCCTGGGATCATCGCACGGACAATCTCCGATGAGCGATCAGCAGCATTCATAGCGCTAGGAATGGCTCAGCAGTTAGGAAAACCCGTCGCGTTGGTCTGCACCTCAGGTTCGGCTGCGATGAATTATTTCCCTGCCATTGCAGAAGCTTTTTTTCAGCAAATTCCATTATTGGTGATTACGGCAGATCGACCACCTGAGTGGATTGATCAATATGATGGTCAGACTGTATTTCAACCCGAACTCTATGGCCAGCACGTCAAGAAAAGCTTTCGCTTTCCAGATTCATTTGAGTCCAAGGATCAAGTCTGGCATGCCAATCGAATCAGCAATGAAGCCATAAATCTTGCTAATCAATTTCCTGCCGGACCAGTTCACCTGAATATTCCACTTCGAGAGCCTTTTTATCCAAAGCCAGAGGAGGATGTCATTTTCCGTGAGAATCTAAGGAACATCGAGATTCTTGAGCCAGAAATCAAGCTCAAATCGCTTGATTTTCTATTAAAGGAAATTGAATCTTTCCCAAAAATCCTCATCATCCCTGGTCAACAAAATCAGGATACAGGTATCCAAACTTTTCTAGATCAACTAAGCCTAGAAAAAAATGTCGTGATTGTCACGGACACAATTTCAAATCTTCAGTCCGAATCCACCATTTCACTTCATGACCATTGGCTGGGAAATCCGGAGTGGAGTGAATCGCTTCAACCAGATTTGATTTTGACTTTTGGAAAATCAATAATTTCTAAATCACTCAAGCTTTTTGCCCGAAAAAGTAATGCAGCGCATTGGCATGTTCAGGTAGATGGTAATGCAAAAGACACTTTCCAAAAACTCACTCGAATCATTGCAATATCCCCGATTTCTTTCTTGGAATGGCTACTTTTGAACTTAACCCCGCAAGAAAAGGAATTTGCAAATCGTTGGGCGACACTTCAAGCCAAAACCAAATCGGCTTTAGAATCAAGCTTATCAGCTGCACCTTTTGGTGAATATTCGGCCCTTCATTCCGTTGCGAAATTTATCCCAGCAAACTCCAAGATCCACGTAGCCAACAGCATGGCTGTTCGCTATTTGAATTTCTTAGGGAAATGGAATCAGGAAATCTTTTGTAATAGAGGAACAAGCGGTATAGATGGTTCCAACTCAACTGCAGTAGGATGTGCATTAGTCAGCGACCAATTTGTAACCTTGATTACAGGTGATTTAGCCTTTTTCTACGACCGCAATGCCTTTTGGCATAATTATCCGCTTCCAAATCTGCGGATCATCTTGCTCAATAATCATGCAGGTGGAATCTTCCGACTTATCGAAGGTCCTGCGAATCAGCCTGAACTGGAAGAGTTTTTTGAGACCAAACAAGCGCTAAATGGAAATCACTTAGCCGCAGAATTTGGGTTTGAGTATAATCGAGTTAATACAAAGTCAGATTTAGAAGCTTCTGTAAAAGACTTTTATTCAGAAAGCTCAGTACCAAAACTTTTGGAAATAGAATCTAACAGCGAAGAGAACTCACGAATTCTCAGCCAAATAAAGGCTGAAATCAAATCATAATTGACAGCTTAAATATTTGATTAATTTGGTTGGAATACCCGGATGTAATCCACTTTCATTTCCTGCGGGAACTTAGTTTCACCATCTGGTTTGCCAGGCCATCTACCGCCCACAGCTACATTGAAAATAAAGAAAAATGGCTTGTGAAACTCTTCCAAACCTGCCGGGGTAATATCTATGACGTGATATTCAACATTATCAAGCAGCCATACTATTTTTTGCTTATCCCAAACGATCGAAAAAACGTGGTATTCATCATTGAATATCCCAGTACTCAATTTGGTTTTCCCACCATAGTTGGCATAGTTACCAGCGTTGTCCCAATGAACTGTACCATGAACTGTCCGGTCTCGATCTTCTACGGATCCTCCGATCATTTCCATGATATCGATCTCACCACACTTAGGCCAGCTTACCTCAGAAAAATTCTCGCCTAACATCCATAGAGCCGGCCACATTCCTTGTCCTTTCGGAAGGATCGCACGAATGTCAACTCTACCATAAGTGAAGAATTTTTTGCCTTTGGTGATCAGTCGTGATGAAGTATAACTTTTCCCACCAATCGATTCTTGCTTTGCAGTGATGGTCAATTTACCATCAGCCAAACCGGTATTCTCTTTTTTGTAGAATTCGAGTTCGTCGTTACCCCATCCACAATTAGAAGGACAGCCATCCCCTATCTCAAAAATCCAATTATCTGAAAGTGTGGAGCTATTAAACTCGTCTGCCCAAACTAGCTTATATCCAGTGTAATTTTCTGGAGAAATGAAACCGGCATTTGCATCTAATCCCAATGCGGCGGCATTCATGTTGATGTTTTTGGAGTCCACCACAAAAAGCTGCTCATCTGCATGGGCTTGAAGTGTAACCGTATAATCTCCCTTTACTTTGTAGGTATAAGTAGCTGAATTCCCATCTATCCGTTGAGTCGTTTCTCCTGGAGTACCAAAGTTGATTTTAAAGAAAGCAGCATTTGTCGCTGAAAAAGTAGCTTTCACTTCCCCATTTCCAATGAGTTGAAGTTCCAATTTGAGGTTAGAAGGGGTCTCAATCTTCTCATCCACTTCGCTTCCACCCGAACATCCTACCAACCAAATCAGGCCAAAGCACAACAAGCTATAATTCAAAAATTTTTCCATCTCCTCAATTTTTTCAACTATTATCCTGACAATTTAGGAGAAAGGAAATAAATATACAATCAGGTACTAAAATCAGGAGAATTTCTTCCCCCGATTTTTTGAATTAAATAAATCATCAATGCGATCTGGACTATTTCTCCCAACGTCCATGGAATCAAAGCCAGAAAAGCGCCAATTCCGGTAAACATCAATGCCCCGGCGACGATCAACAAAGCGCCCATGATAGTGGCTATTGAGGAAAACTGCTTTTTGTAACCCAGATAACCAAGTCCCATGAAAGCATAAATGAATCCAAAGGAACTCACTTTGACCATGTAGTAATCTCCCAACACGAAGGCATCTGTAAACAATGCGATCAAATCTACGGTGTACCAAATCACATTTGCACCGATCATGATCAATAGGGCAATTTTCAGAATCCCATTGGGAAAGTAGTCAGTCAATTTCACCCAGCCCAAAAGGAAAATCACATAGAAGAGATAGGATCCTGTTTTGAACCATGCAAATGAATCCCTACTTATTGAGGCTTCTCCTGCGATAAACTCGGTTTCCAAACCTATCTCAAACATGGAAAGGAAAAAGTAAAGAACAGCTGCTCCAATAGCTGCATACAAAATGGGAGATGGCTTCACTTTAATTCTTGGCTCATCATTCATTTGATTTTCCCGATGATATTCCAAGGCCTCAAACAAGGCCTTAACGGTATAACTTCGAGGTGTCACTTCGCCAGCTTCTATTCGCTGCACCGTTCGCACATTCAGGTTGCATTTTTCCACAAGTTCCTCCTGTGTCATTCCTTTGGCTTTTCTAAGCTCAGAGATTTTTTTTCCCAATTCTGGTTGTTTCATAACATATAGATTTTGATTAACCATGGCAATTTCTCTGATTGGATTTGGACATTAGGCGAAACTAGCTCGGATTTAACCCGACATTAACCCGACTTCTTATAGAATCGGCTAAAATAGCCGATTTGAAACTCTGCACTACTTTTAGACTTCGTCTAATTCAAAGGAAAATCACAACAACTCCAATACTTGTTTAAGCACGGGATTGCGATTTCCCGCCTTCCAGATGCCTACCAATTCGGTGAATTGAGGTATAAAAGGAATCTCCATGAATCGCACGTTGATTTCATAACCTTCCTGAATCGAAGTTGGAACGATAGACACACCAAGCCCATTTTCCACAAGTTTGAAAATAGTCAAAGCATGGACAGACTTATGCTGAATCTTTGGTGAAAAACCTGCGTCCCGACAAATTCCCATAATCTGATCGTAGTAAAAGTTGCTGTAGTCACTCGAAAAAAGCACAAAAGATTCGTCCTTGAACTGATTCATCGAGACGAAATCTGATTGACGCACCGGGTGATTCTTCGGCACCACCATAGAAAATGTATCTCGAGCAATCGCCTTCATTTCCAACTCATCAGGAACTGAATTCAGTCGGACAAATCCTAAGTCAAGCTTATCATTTTGTACCATTGCCACTTGTAGCGAATTACTCAATTCTTCCAAAGTCACACTTATGAGTGGCTGATTGGCATTCAACTTTGACATCAATCGAGGAATAATTTGATTCGATGCTGAGCCCAAGAAGCCAATGCGAAGTTCTCCTATTTTACCCGCTTGGATTTGATTCAGTTGACCTTTGATCGTTTCCAGATGATTCAGCATAAAATCCACCTCAACCTTCAAATACCTTCCCGCTGCTGTGAGACTGACCTTTTTCTGATCCCGATCGAAAAGCATTACCTCCAATTCCTCCTCCAATTGACGGATCTGGCGACTTAGTCCGGGTTGGGAGATGAATAGCCTGTCAGCGGCCTTTCGGAAGTTTAGTTCCTCAGCTACTGCCTTAAAATAATGTAGATGTCTGAGCTCCATTGATGCCTCAAAAGTATCAGTTATTGATCATAATGGTATCAAAAGGTATCGATCAAAGCTCGTAAATTTACGTTTATCTCCTAAACCTCCACTGCTATGGCCTTTAGGCTTAGCTCATTTCTGCCAAATGGAAACTTTCAACTACGGTCGAGATCACCTCACAAGTTCAATTGCATTGAAAATCGCCAGAAAAGAAATTCTAGGAACTTTTCATCAAGAAACCCACGAGAAAGTTCAGGAATCAGCAAAAGCTGTAGCCGCCATCGCAAAAGGAGATCGGGCTGTCTATGGAATAAATACAGGGTTTGGTCCACTTTGTACTACTCGAATCTCGGAATCTGATACGCGCACGCTTCAAGAAAACCTTTTGAAAAGCCATGCAGTCGGATTAGGCGACCCCATTCCTCAAGAGATTTCAAAGTTGATGCTGATCTTGAAAATTCATGCTTTGGCTCAGGGTTATTCGGGGATCCAATGGGAGACTTTACAGCGGCTGGCTTGGATGTTGGAAAATGATATCACTCCGGTGATTCCAATGCAAGGCTCGGTTGGAGCTTCGGGAGACTTGGCTCCATTAGCTCATTTAGCTTTGCCCCTGATTGGTTTGGGAAAGGTTTACTTTGACGAAGAAATCACAAGTGCTAAAAAAGTACTGAATCATTTTGGATTGGAGCCAATTGCTTTAGGCCCAAAGGAAGGTTTGGCGCTAATCAACGGAACCCAGTTTATGGCTGCCTTCGGAGTAAAGGTAGTAGATCGACTAAGCAATGTCCTGAAACACGCAGATATCACCGGTGCCATGATGATCGAAGGATTGATGGGTTCGATCAAGCCATTTTCCCCAGAACTACATGACCTACGTCCTTTCGTGGGAAATAAACATGTCGCTCAAACGATTCTCAATCTTTTGGAAGACTCTGAGATTGTTCATTCTCATGCCAACTGTGCCCGGGTTCAAGATCCCTATTCCCTTCGATGCATGCCTCAAGTGCATGGCGCATCCCGAAATGCATGGCTTCATCTAAAAGAAACGATCGAAATAGAAATCAATTCGGTGACTGACAATCCGATAGTTTTATCTGAAGATTACACCATTTCTGGGGGAAACTTCCATGGCCAGCCTATCGCTCTACCACTTGATTATGCTTGTTTGGCAGCTTCAGAGATTGGAAATATCTCAGATCGAAGGATTTATCTTTCTATCGAAGGAGATACTCCAGGCGTACCAAAATTGCTTTTGAAAGAAACCGGACTGAATTCAGGCTTGATGATTCCACAATACACTACCGCGGCGCTAGCATCCGAAAATAAAGGCCTTTGCTTTCCTTCCTCGGCAGACAGCATTCCTACCTCCATGGGTCAGGAAGATCATGTAAGTATGGGAAGTATCGGAGCAAGAAAGGCGCTTCAAGTGATTGGGAATGTGGAAAAAATCTTGGGAATCGAATTGTTCTATGCTGCTCAAGCAATGGACTATCATGCTCCGATGAAGTCAGGAAAAATCTTGACTGCAATCTACGAGCGGGTCCGAAGCAAAATTGAGCCGGTAATTAGGGACCGTGAAATGAGTCAGGATTTGGAAACAGCGATTGAAATGATCCAATCTGGCGAGTTGATTTCCATTGCGGAGGAGATCTCTTCAAGCCAAAACGTAAAATGGGAAACCCCTTGGAGCGAGCTTTTCGGCTATTGAAATACTAACGAGCTCCTTAATCCTCAAAAAATCTCTAAATCAAGTTCGAAACCGGGTATTACGATGAATTGAATTCAATCTCTTGAAGTGATTAGTCTTGAAGGTTTAAATTCCCCGCTAATTAGGGAGTAGATCAAAACCTACACTCGGCGGGATTAATCAGCAATATTTATAAATCCCACTTCCTGAAATAGCTTAAATTTATTTTGAAGCTCCACTCGATTATTTCCAAGCCAAAGGATCTCCACAATCAAATTCAGGAGCGCCAAAACAACCTTTATGATCCAATTTGGCGTGAAGGTAGATCAATGGGATATCCGGCTGTACTATTGAATCAACTTTATGGTCGTATGGATTCCTAGAAAATCTAACATCGACAGGTGCGGTATAAACTTTTCAAGGATGATGTTTTGTGAAATTCCATAGATGTGCACAACGATTCCCGGAAATCTCCTGATGCATTCCATTCAGTGCAACAGCTTTGGTGAAAATCTTCCCTTTGATCAATTCAATAATTTCTTCAAAGTCCCATTTGAGATAATCTGCATAGGAATAATACACATGTTGTCCCACATGCTCAAAAAAGTATTTAAGTTAAACTTCTCT
>JBBQDY010000014.1:0-24291 GCA_038320155.1 Cytophagales bacterium | reverse complement strand
CTTCAGTCATTTCCAAAGAATTGTCCTCGACATCTAAATCATCGTAAATTTTTTCAGCGCGATTTTCCAAGCTGTCAAATCTATTTTCAATCTGGTTCCAATTATGTCTTGGGCTCATAGCGACTGCGTTCTTTACACTGTCGACATAATTTTCCAAATTACTGGTTGCTTGCATCCGATCCTGTTCTGTATAGTTTTTAGTATCACAGGAGAATACAGCGATCAATACAGTTCCAATTAGTAATGTTGCTTTCGTTTTCATAAGATAAAATAATTAAAGTGGTTTTATTTAATACTAATCCTGCAAAGCTATGACCAAGCCGTCAAATAGGCTAATTACAGGTTTTTAAGCATTTTTAACAGTTTTTGATTTTAAAATATGGGAAATACTGTCCCAGTTTACGGAAAAAAATACCCGATACTAGTGGAGAAAATTGCTTTTATTTACAATTTTTCCGCTCCTTTTATAGGGTGAGAAAAGGAGGTTTGAATTTAAGAATACTAAAAGACGGTTTATTTCTAAAGTAGAATTGATTAAAAATTTATGACAACAAGGCTCTTTATGGGACTATTCCTTTTTTTCGCAGTAATAAGTACCTCTATAGCTCAAGAAGTAGAGTTTTTGAACAAATATTCATTTAGAGTTTTCGATACAACCGCTTACCACTATGAGTATTTCAGAATTATTAAAGATACTCCTACCAGCAAAGTTACTTTGGTATTTACTCGTGATTCTTTGAAGATATCTCAAACCACGCTTCTAAAGGATGAAAATGGAGCTGGAAGGAATGAATTGATGCTAAGTTTTAGTGAAAATGGAAAATTGGTATGTAATCAAAAAAAGGATCTTTTAACTGGAGAGGAATCTATCAAAGAATTTTATGAAAATGGGAAGATGAAATCTGAGAAACTATTGTCAGGAGATAGTATTATCCAAGAATGGTATTTTTCTGAAAGTGGAATAACAATTTCAAAACCTTTTGTAGTGGATCCTTCACCAAAGGGTGGAATGCAAGGTTGGAATAGGTATTTGTCACTGACTTTAAGATACCCTATAAGATCCAGGCAAAACAATTCCGAAGGCGTTGTTTTTATAGCTTTTGATCTAAATGAAAATGGGGAAATCAAAAATCCAGAGGTTGCCAATCCAGAGGAAATGGATCCATTGTTGGCTGAAGAAGCGCTAAGAGCATTGAGAATCTATCCGTATAAGTGGACACCATTGACAATTGATGGAGTAGCAAAACGCTGTAAAAGGAGACTCCCTGTTAATTTCAAGCTTACTGATTGACAAAATATTGATTATCCTTGTCGTTTAATTGATCGGAAAAATTGCATAAATTAAAATCGAGTCATTTTTGGCATTTGCCATTTGTATATTCCTCTAAAAAATGCCGCTTAGAAAATTATTACTCTTTTTAGTTTTGCTTATTCAGAGCTGTCTGGCTTTCAGCCAAACTCTGGAATATTTGAATTTTATGGAAAAGCCAATTTTGGATACACGTAAGTTCGATTCAAATTGAGTTAGGACAAGATCCTCTTTTGAATCGAAAGAGGCCGAATTATAAATTCGTATTGATTGTAGGCTGTAGCTTCAATCTACACTCAATGGGGATTTTTATTCCTTTGATCAAAAACCGCTTATTGCTCCTCTGCATTCTCAGTATCTTTGGCCATGATTAAACTAATCGAATGTCCACGGGATGCGATGCAAGGAATTCCCGAATTTATAGATACTGCGATTAAGGCTGCATACATCAATCAGTTGCTGGAGATTGGCTTTGATACGATTGATTTTGGGAGTTTTGTGAGCCCTAAGGCAATTCCCCAAATGCGGGATACGGCTGAGGTGTTGAGTTTACTTGATCTCCATCATTCGAAAAGCAAGTTACTCGCGATTGTCGCTAACGTCCGAGGGGCAGAAGATGCCCTGTTATTTCCAGAGATAGACTATCTAGGCTTTCCTCTTTCTGTTTCTGAGACTTTCCAACAGCGGAATACAAATGCCTCCATCTCGGAAGCGCTTGATATCGTCGAGGATATCCAAAACCGATGTGAGATCAAAGGAAAAACCTTGGTGACTTATTTAAGCATGGGCTTTGGGAATCCTTATGGGGATCCCTATTCACCGGAATTGGTGGCGGAGTTCGTAGAGAAATTAGATCGACTTGGGATAAAAATCATTTCGCTTTCGGATACGATTGGAGTAGCAACTCCTGAATTGATTACCTCACTTTTTCAGGTTAATGTTGGCTCATTCCCATCAATCGAGTTTGGAGCGCATCTTCATAGTACTAAAGAAGCCATTACAGAAAAAGTCTTGGCAGGTTTGAAAGGTGGTTGTAGAAGATTTGATGGAGCCTTGAAAGGTTATGGTGGGTGCCCAATGGCGAAAGATGAACTGGTTGGTAATATGGCGACTGAGGTGATGATCGATACTTTGGAAAATGCCGGAGAAAATCTAGGTCTTAACAAAACAGAACTTGATGAAGCGATGAAGCTTGCTAATTACGTCTTTAATCCAGTTTACTGATGTCAAAAACAGAAGTTCAACAAAAAGTCAAATCCCTCCGCTGGTTGCGGGTTTTGCATCGTTGGTTGGGGATTCCATTAGTCATTTTTTTCTTCGTGATTGGGATAACCTCTATTTTATTGGCTTGGAAAAAGAAAGCCGAGTTGCTTCCTGATACGCTCAAAACCAAAGTTGAATCTCGCGAAAACTGGATCTCTCCAGATGAAATGATTACAATAGCAATGGATAAAATGGATTCCATGGGTGAATCGAATCTAGTTGATCGAATCGATATCCGACCCGATAAGGGAGTTGCCAAAGTAACTTTTCAGACCCATTTTACAGAAGTTCAATTGGATGGGTATTCTGGTGAGGTGCTATCGATTGCAACTCGTCATTCCGACTGGATCGAAAAAGTGCACGACGGAAGTATTGTGGATTATTACTTTGGGCAAACGGAAACCTCCAAATTGATTTATTCCACTGGTACAGCGTTGGGATTAATTTTGATGAGTTTTAGTGGCTTTTACTTGTGGTATTTTCCCAAGGTGATTCGGAAGATGAAGAAGATGGGATAGGAGATTAGAAATTAGGAGATAATGAGAAAGGGAGATAAAGGGAATAGGAGATTGGGAGCTTGCTTGCCTGAGGTAGGAATTAGAGATTTTAAAATCCGCGATTCTTTCTCCGGTTTTTAAATTAGGCTCAACTATTCAATGCCTCCAAAACACGCTCGGAGGTAAAAGGTAAGTGTCTCAATTTTTTTCCAGTCAAGGCCAAGAAAGCATTTGCAATCGCACAGGCTACCATTGGGGTAGCCGTTTCACCAACTCCCTCAGGATGTTCTTCAGAGGCGATCAACTCGGTTTCGATTTGGTCAGGAATATCTTCCATCCGCAGTATTTGATAATCATGGAAATTCGATTGTTGCACTTTTCCATCCATAATGGTGATTTGTTCTTTCAGGGCACTGCTGATTCCCATCATAATTCCACCTTCCATTTGGGCTTTGACATTATCCGGGTGGACGATTACTCCGGCATCTAATGCGATCCAAAAATTGTGAACGCTGATTTTACCTGATTCACGGTCGAGCGAAATCTCGCATACGCCAGAGCCTAGTGAACCATGCTCCACAAAGGCAACTCCTTTTGCTCTTCCAGATTCGGGTGGAGTACTCCAATTAGAAAGTTTCTCGACTTTTTCTAACGTAGCCAAAGCCCGAGGCGAATTCGCCATCAGGGTCTTTCTAAATTGAATGGGATCTTTACCTTGATCAAAGGCTATTTCATCCAGCATACACTCGATCGCAAATTTGTTGGGTCCATGTCCTACCGATCTCCAATGCTTCAACCGGATGCCATTTGAAGCTTCTCTCCATTCTACAAATTGATTGGGAATGTCATAATGTGAATTGTTTGTACCACTGGCGACCAAGTTTCCACCATCTCCAACAACCAGATGAGAAAAACTACTGAGATTTCCTTTTTGATCAGTGCTAGCTTCGATTCGTTGCAATGACAATGGTCGATAAGCTCCGTAGGTAAGGTCATCTTCCCGAGTCCAAATAAGTTTGACCGGGGCAGGAGCCATCTCTTTTGCAAGTATTGCGCACTCTTCCACAAAGTCGTTCATGCTTCTCCTACCAAAACCCCCACCTACATACTGCAAATAAATAGTCACTTTAGAAGGATCAATCCCCAAAATAGCTGGAACACCTAGTTTTGTGTCAAATCCTTGCTGACTACCAACCCAAACCTCTGCTTCGGATATGTCTTTTGAGACTTTTATCACCGCATTAAGAGGTTCCATTTGCGCATGGTAGATGTATTCGTTTTTATAATCTGCTCGATAGGTTTTTGTTGCTAAATTCTGGGCTTGTTTTACATTTCCCTTTTCTTCCAGTACTTTACCAGACTGATTGCCGGATGCCATTTTTTCATAGGTAGTATAAATTTCCTGCGAATTATGGCTTGAAGCTATTGACTCATTCCACTCAATCGATAGCAATTTTTTTGCAACAAGTGCATCTTCAAGAGTTTTTGCCACGATCCCAATTCCGTATCCAATCGGGATTATCTTTAAAACTCCCGGCGAAGCCATGACCTCAGATTCATTGAGCAAGCTTGGATTGGAGCCATGAAGATTTCCTCTTTCGATTACTCCATATACCATTTCGGGTAAGCGGATATCGATTGAGAACTTAGCTGTTCCATTAACTTTCTCGGGGATATCTTTTCGTTCTATCTTTTTCCCAACCAAGTGAAAATTCGAGGTTTTTTTAAGTTGAACCGCTGAAAAATCAGGAATGCTTTCAGGCATTTCTAGGAAAGGGACAAGCTCTCCGTAATTGATTTGCTTGCCACTTTTATTATGAATCACGGTGCTTTTTGAAGTAGAAAGCTCTGAAATCGGCACATTCCATTTTTTTGAAACGCTATACAAAAGAACATGCCTTGCCTGAGCTCCAGCTTGGCGCATAGTCATGTAGTAACTATTCGTGGTTCGACTCCCCACTGTAAACATCAATTTGGTATCCGGAGACCAACCGGGGGATCCATATATTTCGGTTTCCTGGGGTGAAAACTCAGTTGTCACCTTTTCCCAATCGGCATCCATCTCTTCTGCAAATAGTAACGGCAAGGAAGTCATAGATCCTTGCCCCATTTCTGAAGCTGGATTGAAAATAGTGATAGTCCCGTTTTCATCGAGTTTTACCCAAGCAGTAACTGAATGCTTTTCTAAAATCGCCTTTATTTTTTCAGGACTAGCGCAAGAAATGAGTTGGGGTAAAATCCCAGAAACCCCTACAAAAAGGGCCACACCTCCAGAAGACTTTAAAAAATCTCGACGACTAAAACTTGATTTTGATTCCCTCATGATCTTAGTCTTTAGTATTTGATTGAGTTGAAGCTGCGATTTCTATCGCTTTTATTACCCGCAGATAGGTGCCACATCGGCATAAGATGCCATTCATTTTCGCCTTAATCTCTGCTCGACTTGGATTTGGATTTTCTTCCAATAATGCTGCCGCCTGCATAATTTGACCGGATTGGCAATAACCACACTGAGGTGCTTGAGCTTCAATCCAAGCCTTTTGTAAGGGATGGTCGCCATTTTCGGAAAGTCCCTCGATCGTTTTAATCTTTTGACCACTTGAAAAATCTTCAACTTGCAGAACACAAGCTCGCATCGGTTCATTGTCTACATGGATTGTGCAGGCTCCACACTGTGCGATGCCACAACCATATTTGGTACCTGTAAGTCCTAAATGCTCCCGAATCACCCATAGGAGCGAGGTGCCTTTTTCAACGTTTACTTCGTAAGTGCTTTCGTTTATTTGAAGGGTATAGTTTGCCATTCTCAGCAGTAGTTTTTTGATAATTTACTGAATAATAGTAGTAGGAAAAAACGCTGGTATAATGGAATAAGATTTCTTACAGTTGAGAATTGGTCAAAAGGATTTGATTGTTAAAAATCATACAAGATCCTTTACCCCAAAAGCTTATACTTTTTACCAGGAAGTGATTTGAGGATGCCTTCAAACTCTAAGGCTAATAACTTGCTGGAAAGCAAGCCTAATGGAATTCCAGTAGAATATGAAATCAAGTCAATTTCTGATTCCCCCTTTTCTACTAAATAGCTCAATACTTGAGCTTCTTCGCCTTCGTATTTGCTTAAATCTAACTTTGGGCTTTTTACGGCTTGTTCACCCGGCTTAACCCAGTAAAGCGCCTCAGCGATATCCCCAGGGCTCGTATAGATATTCGCTTTCATCTTTTTGATCAATTGATTACAGCCTTCGCTGAAGGGCGATTGGAGGTTTCCGGGAACTGCAAAGACATCCTTGTCATAGCTGTAGGCAATTTCTGCGGTAATCAATGCGCCTCCCTTTTCAGCTGCTTCAACGACAATCAATGCATCCGAAAGACTGGCAATAATCCGATTTCTTGCGGGGAAATTTCCAGGAGTCATCTTGGAGCCGGGAGCATATTCGCTCAATACGAGGCCGGATTCCAAAATTGCTTCTGCTGTTTTTCGGTGAATTGCTGGATAAATTTGATTGATCGGAGAACCCATTACAGCAATCGTTGGCAATCCCACTGCCAATGCTGCTCGATGTGCCTCAATATCGATTCCATAAGCTAAGCCGGAAATAATGGCCGGTTGATAAATCGCCAAATCTTCGATGATTTTCCGCGTGGCAGTTTTACCGTATGGAGTTGCACTTCGCGTCCCGACTATTCCTACCGATCGTTCGAAATTTAGATTTCCAGAACCCTTTGCGAAAAATAGAACTGGGCTATCCTCTTGAACCTTTAATCTGCTGGGAAAATCAGAGCTTAATGAAGTGAAAATCCGATAACCTGACTTCTCACAGGATTGAATCAGTTCATCAGCCTTTCGGAGTAGCTCTTGTTCTTGATTTCTCAGCTCAAGTAGTTTAGAACCTACTTTTGGTGTTTTTAAGACTTTTCCTTTTGGTAAAGTGAAGAAATTTTGAGCCGAACCAGCATAGGCTATAATGGCTTTGAAAATGCCAGGGCCAATCTTAGGAGCTAACGCAAGCGCAATAAAATAGCGTAATTCCTCAAGACTCGGATTTTGAATTGTATTGGTCACGGATCGAGATTAAAAAGTCTTTGATTTCCTGAAGTTTCTGAACTGCCTCTACTTTATCGATTCCGGCTTCTTTTCCAGACTTGATCACATCCTGTGCACCTTGAAGCGTATAGCCCTTTTCTTTGACCAAGTGGAAGATGTATCTGATTTTTTGAATGTCAGGTTTGGTGTATCTCCTGTTTCCTTTGCGATCTTTCTTAGGATTGATGATATCAAATTCACCCTCCCAATACCGGATTAAAGATGGGGCCACCTTAAACATCGTAGCTACTTCTCCAATGGAATAATATTTCTTCTCTATTTCTTTCTCTTTGTATGGCACAGTAAATTGGGTTAAACTCTAAATTAATGAAAATGCAATACTTTGCTAGGCTTCAACAAGCTATAAACTTAAAAAATTTATCGATTTACGAGTTGGAGTAGATCTACAGCTACAACACCTGCTGTTTCGGTCCGGAGTCGACTTCTTCCAAGTGAGACTGGAACGAAATTTTCCACTAATGCAAATGCAATTTCCTCAGGTGAAAAATCCCCCTCAGGACCGATCAAAATCAGGTATTTCCCCTTTTTTTTGGCGACATCAAATAAATGATTGGTATGATTTTCATCCACATACGCTATAAATCGAGCAGCTTCTGATGAACCACTTTGATTTATGAAATCTGATAGGGGACGGATTGCATTCAGTTTTGGAATTCGATATTTCAAACTCTGCTTACAAGCCGAAATGATTTTTTTCTGTATTCTGTCAGTTTTTAAAAATGATCGTTCTGAATTCATGGTTTCGATCAGGGATATCTCATGAACACCGATTTCAGTTATTTTTTCAACCATCCATTCCACTCGATCAGGGCTTTTTGTGGGGGCTATCGCCAAATGGATATAGAAATCATCCTCTGGTATTTTCGTCGTTTTTCGTACCGAAAGCTTAGCGACTTTTGGATTTGAATCAGTAATTACGCAGTCGAATAAATCGCCTTGTCCATTAGTAACCGAAACTTGGTCGCCATTCTTTTTCCGAAGGACTCTCGTGAGATGTTTCGACTCCTCCGCCTCAAACCAAATCTCAGGTGGTTTACAATTTTCTTGGAAAAATAGCTGCATAGACTGTCCGATTGTGTGAAACAAAAAAAGCACATTTCAGTGAAGAAATGTGCCTTTGTAATTATTAAGGTTGGGAAATTATCCTTTGGAAATTTCCATGCTTACACTTTTACCCTTGATGGTATTGTTTTTCATTCCATTGATTACCTGCTCTGCGTCTCTTGTAGGTACATCTACAAATGAGAAGTTGTCATAGATATCAATTCCACCGATATTTTTTCCTGAGATACCAGTTTCACCAGCTATGGCTCCAACGATATCATTTGGACGAATTCTATCTTTCTTACCAAGATTTAGGAAAAGACGAGTCATGTTTGCTTCGCGTTCACGCTCAGGTCTTGGTCCTCCTGCATCTCTGCTTCCTGAATCTCTGCTTCCGCTATCTCTACTAGAAAATTCTCTTCTTGGTCCTCTCTCGTTACGATCACCGCCACGCTCACTACGCTCACCACGAGGGGAGAATCGCTCATTGCGATCAAATCTTCCACCACGCTCACGGTCTCTACCGCCATCTCTGCTATCACGTCCACCTTCTCTTCTGCGATCTCCACCAGTTGAGTCGATGCTGAAGTTTTGTTCGCTGAGATCTTTTACAACATCACCCATCACTAATTTGATGAGGCCGATTGATATTTGGTCTAGCGTCATTCCATCAGCAAGCATTTGGCCGATAGTTGCCTCAAAGATTTGATTGTCTCCTGGCTTAGCCACTTGAGCAACCACATCTTTTACAAGTTGTGCTTTTTTCAGCTCAATCAAGTCTGCCACCGATGGGGGAGACATTTTATTGATAGTTGCTTTAGTATATCTCTCTAGATCTTTCACTTTCATCGCATCTCTTCTTCCAGAGACAAAGTTGATTGCAGTTCCTGATTTTCCAGCACGTCCGGTTCTACCGATTCGGTGTACATAATACTCCTCATCCAATGGTAGGTCGTAGTTAAATACAGCTTCCACATTATCCACATCGATTCCTCTTGCTGCTACGTCAGTCGCAACTAGAACAGTACAATGTCCTTTTCTGAATTTGCCCATTACTTTGTCTCGTTGAGCTTGAGAAAGGTCACCGTGTAGTGCTTCGGCAAGAATTCCTTTAGAACCCAAAGTTTCAGTCACTTCATCTGTCATCCGCTTGGTATTACAGAACACCACGCTTAGCGCGTAATTGTTAACAGTCATCAAACGTGCCATCAAATCCATTTTCAGGTTGTTTTTAACCTCATAATAGACTTGTGAAACTGAATCTACTGTTAATTCTTTCTTGGCAACCTTGATGATTTCAGGATTAGTCTGATACTTCCGCGTCAAATCCATAATTGGCTTGGCCATAGTAGCAGAGAAAAAGACGGTTTGTCTTTTTGCTGGCATTTCCTGAAGAATTGCCTCGATATCGTCTCTAAAACCCATGTCTAGCATCTCATCAGCTTCATCAAGAACGATGATGCCTGCGCCTTCCAACTTAAGGGTGCCGCGATTGATGTGATCTTGTACACGTCCTGGAGTGCCGACTACAATCTGAACACCTCTTCGAAGTACTCGGATTTGACGGTCGATAGATTCTCCACCGTAGATTGCAACAGAGTTGATTCTTCGGTGGAATTTAGCAAGCTTCTGAATCTCGCCTTCTACTTGAACTGCAAGTTCACGAGTAGGGCAGAGGATGATAGCCTGCGGCTGATTCAAATCCGGATCGACTAGGTCGATAATTGGGATTGCAAATGCAGCGGTTTTACCTGTCCCAGTTTGAGCCTGTCCAATGACATCTCTTCCCTGCAGGACGAAAGGTATAGCTTGAGATTGAATTTCGGAAGGTTGGGTATATCCCATCTCTTCCACGGACTTAAGAATTTCTTCAGAAATTCCCAAGTCGGAGAACTTGATTGTTTGATCCATGATGATTCCTTAATTTCCCTGCCATTCGGTCCTAATAAATATCCCGACAAGCGACAGTAAGGAATTCACGGCATGAAAAATTGTTCTATGTCTTATTGACGGTGCAAAAGTAGGTTTAATAATTTTGCCATGCAAGCTTAGATCAGATATTTTAGAACAATCTTCATTTTTATAGGGGTTTAAGCAAAAATTATTTGGTTATGGGCCTCAAACTGGATGTCAAGCAATAAATTCTTCTAAAAGAATATTAAAACCTTTTTTTAAATTCTGAAAAATTTAAATCACAAAAATGCTTTATCAGCACTTGCTTCTTCCATCATTTGCGATGAAAGATTTTTTCCCAAATAGCGATCGATCATACCATGAGCTACATATAAAAGAGGGGTCAAAGCAAGCGCAGCAGTGAATTTGTACACATAATTAATAATCCCGACTGCCAGAACTTGGCTAAGACTCCAATTTCCAAAAACGTAGAAGGCAATTCCTAACACTACAAATGAATCGATGAATTGAGATACAAAAGTAGATCCTGTCGCTCTGAGCCAGATTTTCTTTTCACCTGTTATGGCACGCAGTTTTTGAAAAACATATACATCGATCAATTGCCCCAAAAGGAATGCGGTAAGAGAGCCTATAATAATTCCTAATCCTTGGCGGAAAATAGTATTGAAAGCATAACTGATATTGAAGCTTTCTCCTGTTGGTGTTGTGGCATTGACTTCTAGCCAGAAATCTGCAGGTACCAACCAAGTCACTAAACTGATCACCAAAAAAGAATACGCAACCAAACCAGCCGTTAAAAAACTGATTTTCTTTACGCCTTTTTTGCCAAAATATTCATTGATAATATCGGTGGTGATAAATACAACCGGCCAGATCACGGCACCGGCTGTCAAATTAAAATCTAAAACATAGGTATCAAAGAAATTCCAATTCACAGGAGTCAATCCTAGTGATTTTTCTGCAGAAAAGATCTTGACCCCAATAATCTCAGCTAGGATCGCATTGGTCAAAAAGATACTACAAAGGATGATGAAGAGATTACTCTTCCGGGAATTTTCACTTGAATTCATATCACATAGGTTTGGCCTTCTTCACTCAACTCACTATCAGGAAATTCAGATTGTGCTTCAGCTAATAGTCCTTCCAATTCTGCATACCTAGAGGAAAAATGTCCCAATAAAAGCTTTTTAACAGAAGAAAGTTTAGCGATTTCTCCCGCTTGCTTGGCTGTACTGTGGAATGTTAAACCTGCACGCTCTCGGTCTTGCTCCATAAATGTTGATTCGTGATATAGTAAATCTACTTTTCCGATATGATTTTTTAGACTAGGGTCGAAAATCGTATCGGAGCAAAAAGCATAAGATCGTAAGGGAGGAAGGGGATAGGTGTATTCTTTTACCTTAAAGATTTCTCCTTCTTGAGAATAATAATCAATCCCAGCACGCAGGGATTTAATTGCTTCGATGCTCAATTCCTTTTTTTCTATTTTCTCCTTAATCAGACTTCTGAGCCCATATTTCTCTCGGACCAAAAATCCTGTAGTTGGTATTCTGTGCTTTAAGGGAAAACTATAAACTTGAAATAAATTCTCGTTTAGCAAGAGATTCATTTCATCTGTTTTTGTCTGGATAAAATTGATTGGATAGCCAATCTTCGTGTCGCTCCAGCGAAAATGGGTAGTAATTATTTCGTCAAGCCCTCTTGGACCAAAGATGGTTAAAGGAGTTTTCCGCTTAGCAAGGTGATAACTTGACAGAAGCCCGACCAATCCCAAGTAATGATCTCCATGGAGATGACTGATGAAAATGTGATTGATTCGGGATGTTTTGATCTTATATTTTCTGGCTTGAATCTGCATTCCCTCCCCACAGTCCAGCAACAAAAAATTCTGCCCAAATCTAAGGATTTGGGCAGTGTGATTCCTCCCATGAACTGGGATGGATGATGTGTTTCCTAATACGGTGACTTCAAAGTCTGGATTCAAACTTCTTCCTCCTCTTCTTCTCCGCCGCCTTCGATTTCATGCATGAAAATAGCTTCGCTAGCTTCTTCCAGATTGGCGACCAAGTTTAATTTTTTATCCAACATGGAGATTTTCAACAGCTTCATTACATGATCCTGAATTCCTGAAATCAAGAATATTCCATTCCGGCCAAATTCACGATCTCCAACGAGTAAAGCACTTAAGCCCGAAGAATCTACATATTTTACTTGGCTCATATCCAACACCAAATTCGTGAATCCTTCAGCATGGATGGTCAATAGTTCCGATTTAAGGACAGGGGCTAGTAGCGAATCCAACTTCTCCTCCATTGGAGTGAAGATGACGTACTGTTCTTTTTTATCAATTGTATATTTCATAGTCGGTAGATTAATTTAAGTGATTAAGAATTGCTTTTTCAATTCTGGATTCTATTTTGGAAGTATCCGCTTTTTCAAATACTTCTCCAGTGATTTTTTCATAAAGCTCAATATAGCGCTCAGAAATGCTTTCTACAATTTCATCCGTCATTTCTGGGACAGATTGTCCATCCTTTCCTTGAAATCCATTGGCGATTAGCCATTGTCTGACAAATTCCTTTGAAAGTTGTTTTTGAGTGATTCCTTTTTTTTGATTCTCGGCATAGCCGTCAGCATAAAAATATCGCGATGAATCTGGCGTATGGATTTCATCTATAAGTAGAATGTCATCTCCATACTTTCCGAATTCATACTTTGTATCTACTAATATCAATCCCATCTCAGCGGCCATTTCTTGTCCTCTTTGAAAAAGCGCTCGCGTATATTTTTCCAGGATAACATAGTCAGCTTCAGATACGATTCCTTTGGCTAAGATCTCGGATCTAGAAATGTCCTCATCGTGACCGTGATCAGCTTTGGTAGTGGGAGTGATGATTGGCTGGGGAAAAGGATCATTCTCTTGTAATCCTTCTGGCATTTCAACTCCACAAATCATTCTTTTTCCAGCCTTATACTCTCTCGCCGCATGCCCAGCTAAATAGCCACGAATTACCATTTCCACTTTGAAAGGCTCACATTTCTTTCCTATCGTCACATTTGGATCAGGAGTTACCGTTACCCAATTAGGTACAATATCTGAAGTGGCCTTTAGAAATTTCGCAGCAATCTGATTTAGAACTTGGCCTTTGTAAGGTATTGGCTTGGGAAGCACAACATCAAATGCGGAAATCCGATCGGAGGCTACCACTACCAACTCTTTTTCAAAAATGTATACGTCTCGTACTTTTCCTTTGTAAAAACCCTTTTGAGCAGGTAGGTCAAAATGAGTCTCTTTGATGGCCTTGGTCATGAATAAAGCATTTTGGCAAAAGTATAAAAAGCTTTGCCTTTCTTCTCTTGTGTTTGTTTTTATTTATTGATTAAATCGCCCTCCTCGTAGGTTTCAGATTTGACAAGTACTCCCTTTTCATCGAAATACTCTCTTTTTCCATTAAGTAGGCCTTTAAAGAATCTTCTGATTTCTTCCAATGATTCATCAGCTCGGAAGTATCTAACCTCACCTTGAATTTCACCTAACACATAATTAGCTTCGAAATGAAGCGCTCCATTCGGATGGTAGTTGGTTTCTTGGATTACAGTGTTGGTACTGGTTAATTTTGTCCGTTGCCTAAGTGTACCATCTTTGTAGTACTTCTCAATCGGCTGGGTAGGTGCTCCTTTTTTGAAAACAGCTTTAGATCTTAATTTTCCATTGGGATGGTATTCTAACAGCTCTCCATCAGGAATCCCTTTTTTATAGAAGCCTATCAGTTCTGGAGTTCCGTCTTCATAGTTTAATTCATAGGCTCCATTTAATAGACCCTCAGAATAATTCCGGCTTGATTTAATTTTCCCATCAGGATAAAAAAAAGTTTCGGTGCCTTCCAATACGCCATTTTTGTAATTGATCTCGGCAAGAATTTTCCCATCTTCATCAAGCTCTTCGTACAAGCCTTCTATTTTGCCATCGATAAAATTGCGCTTAACTGATATGATCCCGGAAGGGTAAAAATCGATGCTTTGGCCGTTCGGCTTATTGTTTAAGAAAGTAGTTTTGCCCTTAATCTCGCCATCTGGATAATAGCTGATCACCTCACCATTAATCTGATTGTTAGTATAGGTGGATTCTTGTTCTATTCTTCCGCCCGGATAAAAGCTCACTACGCGACCATGCCGGTTGTCTGCTTCAAAAGGCGTTAACCTAAGTGTATCCCCAGTGAGTGGGCTTAAGTCGATAAATAAACCCTCTTTTTGATTGTTTTTGAGAAAGCCTATTTGAATCAAATTTCCCTCTTCATCAAATCGTTTAACCTCACCCTCAGCTTTTCCATTTATTCGAAAGTAAATCTCCTTGATCAAAGTTCTTTCCTCATCATAGTAGGTGCGGATCGTATCCTGAGCCTTCAGGGAGCCAGAAACAAAGAACAGTAGAAGAAGAACCAGATGGCGCATGGCTAAAATTAAAAAACCGCAATGGAATGCCACTGCGGTTCAACTTGATGTGAAATTATAGTTTTTCGATGACTAGGGCCGAAGCTCCTCCGCCACCATTGCAGATACCGGCTACTCCGATAGATCCTGATTTCTGATGAAGGACAGAATTTAGCGTACTGATGATTCTAGCTCCTGAGGCACCTAGTGGATGACCAAGAGAAACTGCTCCTCCGAATACGTTAACCTTATCATTATCCAATTTCAATTCTCGTTGGTTGGCAAGCGCAACCGCAGCAAAAGCTTCATTAATTTCATAGAAATCAACATCCGCAGCTGTAAGTCCGGCATTTTTGATTGCCTTCGGAATAGCTAAAGCAGGAGCAGTTGTAAACCAAAGTGGATCGGTGGCAGCATCGGCAAAGCCTCTGATTTTTGCCAAAGGTTTCAAGCCTAGTGCCTCAGCTTTTTCCTTAGAAACCAATACAAGTGCCGAAGCGCCATCATTCATGGTCGAGGCATTTGCAGCTGTCACTGTACCTTCTTTATCAAAAACTGGTCGAAGTGAAGGGATCTTATCGAACATGACGTTCTTGAATTCTTCGTCCTCGTCAATTAGAATTACCTCACCTTTTCGACCTTTCAATTCTACTGGAATCACCTCGTCTTTAAAGTATCCTTTTGCCCAAGCATCTGCAGATCGCTGATAAGACTGGATGGCGTAAGTATCTTGTTCCTCGCGGCTAATATTCATCTCACGAGCCGTATTGTCTGCACAATTTCCCATTGGAAATTTATAGTAAACTTCGAAAAGTCCGTCTTTGACTAAGCCGTCTACAAACTCTGAATTTCCATACTTATAGCCAAAGCGAGCATTTGGAACGTAAAAAGGAACATTCGACATACTCTCCATTCCACCGGCGACGACCACATCATTAATGCCGAGCATGATCGATTGCGCGCCAAACATCACCGCTTTCATTCCGGATGCGCATACTTTGTTTATGGTGGTGCATGGCACTTCGTAGCCGATTCCAGCCCCAATTGATGCCTGTCTTGCGGGAGCTTGTCCAAGGTTTGCAGAGATTACATTTCCCATGAAAACTTCCTGAACTTCTTTCGAATCTACTCCTGCTTTACTTAAAGCTCCTTTGATGGCGATACTGCCTAATTCAACAGCGGTTAAGCTGGATAATTTACCTCCGAAACTTCCAAGTGGAGTTCTGACAGCTGCTACGATATATACTTCTTTGATCATTATTATTTGAGTTTTGTTGATGCTAGGTGACCGATGCTAGATGACCGATGCCAGATGTCCGGTGTTGATGCTTCATCGGTCATCACACATCCGACATCCAACATTTCTTACCAATCAGGAATTCCTCTTTTAGGTCTTTCCGTTGGTTTTTTCTTGTTCTGTTGAATGTACCGAAGCTCTGCTGCATTCATGCTCTCTAAGATTTGGGCTGCCTGCTCGGGAGTGAGGTTCATTGCTTTGAGTTTTTCTTTAAACTCCTCCATGGTCTTTTGCCGATCAGCCAGATTTGCTTCCATTTGATCATTGGCATTCTCGCTTGCAGGATCTTCACTTTTCTCGGATGGATCTCCTTTTTGAGACTCCTTGGCTTTGTCTTCTTCAGTTTTTTCGCCCTTGTCTTGACTTTCTTGCTGTTCGCTTTGCTCGCTTTGGCTTTGTTCTTTTTGCTGTTGCTGCTGGTCTTGATTTTGCTGTTCCTGATCTTTTTGATCTTGCTCTTGCTTATCTTTTTCTTGATCCTGTTCCAACTTTTCTTTTAGTGCTTGCAATTTTGCATCCGAGGGATATTTGGAAAGTCCTTCATTTACCGTGGTCAGGGCTTGATCTTTTTCAGTTTTGACATAAGAGCGAGCGGCTTTATTGAAAAAGTCGCCCGCGCTTTGTGCCAAAGTCACTTGGAGGCTCAATGTAAAAAGGAAGGCAATACTTGCTATGATTTTAATTCTCATCGATTTCTGTGATTTCTTGGAGACTCTTTATAAACTCATCATAAGCCGATACAGTTTCATCCTGTTCCAAAGCCTCATTCATTACATTTAAAGCGTCATTAAATCTGAACTGCTCTACCAGTCTATCTGCTTCAGCTTTCTTTCGCTTCGCAAAATCTGATGCCTCAGGTTTGTTTTGTTCTTTATCTTTCCGCTCCTGGTCGCGTTGCATCCATCGAGCAAGCAGTTCGTAATTATGTCGAGCGACTTCATTCAAAGGATCCTGAATCAAAGCTGATTTGAATTTATTCAATGCGACTTCATATTCCTTCTTATTCCCTAGAATTACACCACTTTGGTTGAGTGCGAATGAGGCTAATGTTCCATCCATACTGATACTGGCTTTGTCATAAAAACCAAGCGCTTCATCCAGCTTTTCAGCATATTGGTGACTTAGTCCGAGATTGAAGTCCAGTTCCTCACCTACATAACCAAATTCCTCCAAGAGCGCCAAATGATCTGTTATGGATTGCTCATATTCAGCTTTGGCATAGCTTTCCCCAGCCAGATCAATGGCTGCGTTCATCCTGGAGACTTTCGTCCAAGATGCCGGTAGAAAAAGTAAAATGCCTAGAAATACTTTGCTCCAGCTCATTTATAATTTGATTGTTTTGATTGGTAACATCATATCCAAAAGCGAAAGGATCAATCCCGCTAGCAGAAAGTAGAAATACTTGTTGGCGGATGCCTCTACGACTCTAGATCCGGTCACGCCACCTTCGAGTCGCTCTAACGCTCCGATTAGATCGCCAACCTCCTGTGCTTCATCGGAAATTTCGAAGTATTGCCCATCCGTCTCCGCAGCGATGACTTGAAGCGATGTTCGGTCTAGTGCAGTTTGAGCGGGTCGGCCTGTTTGAGGGTCGATTACCAAGCCATTTCCTCTTGGAATAGAGCTTCCCGCTTCTGTACCAATTCCCAACGAAAAAACCTTTATTCCAAGCTCGTTAAGTTTTGATCCAATATCTTCAAGATCATCCCCGAAATTTTCCCCATCTGAAATCAAAATGATGGATTTTGATTTCATTTCTTGACTTTCATCGCTTTGAAATCGCTCCAAGGCCAACCGTAACGGACTGCTCAAGTCAGTTCCGAAATTAGGTACAAGGCCAGTATTTAAGCCATCGATATACAATTGAAGAACGCTCTGATCAAAGGTGAGCGGGCATTGAAGAAAAGCTTCTGAGCTGAAAATGATTAAACCAATCCGGTCGGAGGGGAAGCTTTCCGTGAGATTTTTTAGTTCGAATTTGATTCGCTGCAATCTGCTGGGGCCGATATCCGGTGCATTCATCGACTGAGAAAGGTCAACTGCGATGAAAATATCCTTTCCTTCTTCTTTGATTTCTTTGAGTGAAGTCCCGATGGAAGGGCCCGCAAAGGCTACTAAAAAAAGGATGAAATAGCATGTTCGAATGACTATTTTCGTGAATAATCTTCGCTTCTCAACTTCCAGGCGGCGATTGATCGCCCAATAGCGTCCAAGGTAAATAAGGTATAGCAGGCAAAATATTGCGGCTAGTAGTAGTGTGAGTTTAACGTCCGGGTAGGCCCAAATCATGCCCTGAAATTATAAAATAAAGCTTAATAGAAAGGCAATTTTTGAAAAGAGGGGGTAGTAAAATCAAATGTATTTGAAAAATTAACAAACATTAATCAGATTGAATCGTCTAGCTTTGAGGTTTTCATACAAAATTCTATTCATGAGCCCGATTTTCTACAAGAGTAGTTTCTTTGTTTTCAGCCTTTGTTTTTGCGCAATAAGTACATTGAGTGCTCAAGAAGCCGCCTTTTTTAAAGGCCAAGTTTTAGATGTAACAAGTTCCGAACTTTTACCAGGAGCGAGTGTCTATTGGGCAGATGAACTTTCGACAGGTGTGATCTCGGATAGCGAGGGAAATTTTCAGATAAAAAAGGGTAAACTGCCTCGAAGGCTGGTGATTTCTTTTGTTGGCTATGAGAAGACAATCCGGGAAATCACAGAAAAAGATATTGCGAAATTCCAGAAATTTTTCCTAGAACCAGAAGAGCTGTCTTTAGAGGAAGTTATTATTCGAGATCGGAGACCTGATGAACAAGTCAAAAATCTGGCAACCGGAAGAGCCACCATGCCAATCGAAACGATCAAAAATATCCCAGCTCTTTTTGGAGAGGTAGATTTATTCAGAAGCCTGCAACTGCTTCCAGGAGTTCAAACGGCAGGTGAAGGAACCGGGGGCCTATTTGTAAGGGGAGGATCAGCAGACCAAAATCTAGTTCAGATTGATGGCGCGCCAGTCTATAATGCGTCTCACTTTTTTGGTTTTTTCTCAGTATTCAATCCTGATGCATTGGAAAAAGTGGATCTGTATAAAGGTAATATGCCGGCCTCTTTTGGAGGCAGATTGTCTTCACTGATTGATGTCTCACTTCGAGAGGGAAATAATAAGCAAATCAGGGGTGAAGGGGGAATTGGGACTATTTCTTCGAGATTCACACTTGACGGCCCACTTTTTTCAGACAAATCGACTTTTGCTATATCAGCGAGAAGAACCTACGCGGACGTATTTTTGGGACTTTCTTCCAATCCTGATATAAACGAAAATAGCTTGAATTTTCATGACTTCAGTGCCAAGTTTGCCTTTCGACTTGGAGAAAAAGATAAAATAACGCTATCTAGCTATCAGGGAAGTGATTTCTTGGGCTTGGAAAGCTCTTTCGGATTGGGTTGGAGCAATTTCGTCAGCTCATTGAAATGGAATCATTCCTATTCTGAGGATGCTTATTTTGATCTCGACGTCTATCATTCCATCTACAATTACAAAATCGAATTCGATGATCCTGAGAATGGATTTGAATTTAAGAACCAACTTTCGGAATCGGGTATTAAAGCGCAATGGACGCTTCTTCGCGGAGAAAATCTGCAGACTTATTGGGGGATACATTCACAGTATTATCATTTTGATCCGATCGCGTTAATTCCAGCTCCTGATAGTACTATTGAATCCATAGATACTAATCCAAAAAACGGGGTGCTCAACAACTTTTTTGCTGGAATGACCTATGAGATTTCACCCAAGTTGAGTACCGAATTAGGGTTACGCTGGGGGATGTTTAATCAGATCGGGAAAGGGGTAGACTACACTTATTCGGGTGGAGTTCCCGGTCAGGATGTTACGATTACCGATACTTTGAATTACGACACCTTTGATAACGTCAAGTTCTATCAAGGACTTGAGCCTCGAATTGCGTTTCGATATCTTATCAATCCGCAGTTTTCCATCAAAACAGCCTACAATCGAAATTTTCAATACGTCCAAATTGCTACCAATTCTTCGGCTGGATTACCGATTGATCGTTGGATTCTTGCAGGGACTTACGTGCCTCCGATTCAGTCTGATCAGATTTCCCTGGGATTCTTTCATAATTTCAATCAGGACAAATGGGAGTTTTCGCTCGAGACTTATTACAAAGAATTCAGAAATATCATTGATCTACGAAATGGGGCTAGTGTGCTATTCACTGATAATGTGGAGACAGAGCTCTTGGTTGGTAAAGGCTGGGCATATGGAGCAGAGTTTTTGCTTCGCAAAAATCAAGGGAAAACTACAGGTTGGATTGCCTACACTTATTCCAGAACCTGGAGACAAATTGATGGTGTTTCACAAGACCAGAAATATAATCCACGCTACGATCGTCCAAACGATGTGACTTTAGTGCTTAACCATGAATTCTCAAGTTCTTGGTCTGCAGGATTAACTTTTGTCTATTCAACAGGCCAAGCGGTTTCTTTTCCGATAGGTTCCTATCAGGCAGATCGTCAGAGCGTGCCATTGTATAGCAATTTTAGAAATGAAGACCGCTATCCAAACTATCACCGTATGGACGCTTCAGTTACTTGGAGAAATCCAAATAAGGGCAGAAAGTGGAGAGGCAGCTGGAACGCCAGCGTTTACAACCTTTACGGAAGAAAAAACCCATTTGCGTATACGTTTGGGGATATTATAAACGATGATATTAATTATGACTCATCGACTGACGGTCCAGTGACATCAGTTCGGCCAGGCATCATCATGACTTACCTTTTCACGTTCCTTCCTTCGATCACTTATAATTTTGAATTTTGACATGAAAAATAGCTGGTTACTTGGATGTGTACTTTTGATTACTTCTTGCCAAATCGAAGTGGAACTTCCACTAGGAGAAATAAAAGGAGAAGTTCCTGTGATTGAGGGGATTTGGACTAATAATCCCAATTTAAATGAAGTCAATGTTACCTTGGCCAAAAACTACTTGGATCAGGATTCCTATACAATCATCAAAGATTCTAAAGTTTCGATTCGAGCTAAAAGCACTGGATTAGTAATCCCGTTCAAATATAGCGAAGCTGCAAAGAGCTATCGGCCTTTGAATAGTGACATCTTGGCAATAGTCGGAGAGACCTATGAGCTCATCGTAGAGTGGAAGGATAATGTCTTCTTTGCCGAAGGTCTGATGCTTGAGCCTCCCTTATTAGATAGCTTAACTTATCAATATGAGGAAGAAAGACCATTTCGAGATGAGGGGTATTACATCAAAGCCTATGGGAAAGTCCCTTTCAAAGAGAATAACTATTATCGAATTCAAATTATTGAAAATGATACGTTAAAGAATGACCCTCAAGACTATTTATTATTTGATGATACCTTCGGTTTATCTTTTTTTGAAAGAGGATTTGAGTTAGGTTATGCATTTGATCTCAATGATCGAGTTCGCATAATTCTTTATCGGATGACTCGAGAACCTTACAATTACCTCAACCAGTTGTTGGGCTTATTATTCTCAGATGGCGGTTTATTTAGCCCGCCGCCCCAAAATCCCGATACCAATATTAAACTGATATCTGGAAAATCACCTGTGTTAGGTTACTTTTTAGTGTCTCCGATTATATCGGAGCTGGTTATTATCAAAGAAAAATAGCTTTTTAAAATTATCAATCGTAATATTACGATTGATATGGGGGCAACTAAATCAGATCTATTTTCAACTGACCAAAATGAACTGGCTGAATTAGCCAAGGCGCTTGCTCATCCGGCACGGATTGCAATCTTACATTTACTCAGCGCTAAAGATCAATGCATCAATGGTACTATTGTGGATGAAATTGGTCTAGCTCAGGCTACGATTTCTCAACACTTGAAAGCATTGAAGGAGATTGGCTTAGTAAAAGGATCAATTGAAGGTGTTTTTGTTTCTTATTGTATTGATCGGGAGAAAGTGTTGAGTCTGAAAAATCATTTTGAATCACTTTTTGAAGGATTACAAAAGTCTCCTAAATCATCTGAATGCTGTTAAACGCTAACCAACAAGACTATGAAACTCTCTGAAATCAAAAATCACCTTGCTAATTTAAATGAATTGGAATTTCGGTTACCGGATGGTTCAACAGTTCCGGCACATTTTCATGTTACTGAAGTCGGTCAAATCAGTAAACGATTCATTGATTGTGGCGGCACACTGCGGAATGAGGAAGTCATTAATTTCCAATTGTGGGAGGATGGTGATTTTGACCATCGGATAGGCGCTTCCAAATTATTGCATATTATTTCGCTTTCGGAGCGTCTGTTGGCGTTGGAAGATCATGAGATTGAAGTAGAATATCAAGGCCTTACTATTGGGAAATATGGTTTGGAGTTCGATGGAAAATCTTTTGCACTCACCAACACGATGACAGATTGCCTAGCAAAGGATCAATGTGGAATCCCTTCTGAAAAGCTAAAAATCAGAATTGGACAAAATCAAGCATGTACTCCAGGAGGAGGTTGTTGCTAAAAATTTTTAAAGCCATATGGCATCAAATTTAAATCAAACTATCGCTGATTTTAAAAAACCTGCTTGGGACGCATCTCGTCAAGAGCATATCAAAATATTGGCGAATTATATTCTCTCAAAGATAAAATCAGGAGAGACAGCCAAGCTTAATTTTATCTGCACGCACAATAGCAGACGAAGCCAGTTTGCACAGATTTGGGGAGCAACCTTAGCGGATTATTTTGACTTATCTATCGAGTGCTATTCCGGTGGGGTAGAGGTCACCGAATTTAATTTTAGAGCTGTAAAAGCACTACAACAAGATGGGTTTTTAATCTGTAAAAATAATTCACCCAACCCGTTGTATTCAATTAGAACATCCGAAGACGCAAAACCTTATTTTGCTTTCTCCAAATGCTATGATGATCCAAGCAATCCGCAAACTGGATTTGCTGCGATTATGACGTGTGATCATGCAGATGATAATTGTCCTTTCATTCTCGGTGCTGAGATTCGAATCCCATTGCGCTATGAGGATCCTAAAATTTTTGATGGTACTGCACAAGAGGCAGAGAAATATTCCGAGCGATCACATCAAATCGGAGCTGAGTTATTTTTAATCTTCAAAGAAGTTAAAGCTCAGCTGATTTAAGTAAAGTCATTTTTGATTGATTTTAAATCACACTATCATTTTTTTTCGTAGAAATACGAAAAATTCGTAGGATTATTTATATGCCTTTTTTACTTTGGTGGTATGGAAGAACTATCATACTACGAAGAGCGAATCATGCAGATCATCTGGAGCTTAGAAAAAGCACTAGTCAGAGACATTTTAGAAGCGCTCCCACAACCACAACCTCCTTATACCACTTTGGCTTCCTCGGTCAAACTGCTGGAAAAAAAAGGATACTTAATGCACAAATCTTACGGATCTGTTCACATGTACTTTCCGCTAATCTCTCAAGCTGACTACAGCAAGCGAAGCGCGAATAGGCTGATGAAGAATTATTTCGAAGGTTCTGTCGGGAATTTTCTTTCGTTCATGGTGAAAGAAAATAAGATCTCAGACCAAGAGATCGCTGAATTACAAAAGTTGATCGATAACATGGACAAACCAGATGAAAAATGAACCAACTACTCACTTACCTAATTGAAGCTAGCATTTGCCTGGCCGTATGTTTACTGTTTTACCGAGCGGTACTTAGCGAACTGACTTTCTTTAAATTGAACCGAGCGGTATTGATTGGGATGCTGTTGATTTCAGCAGTATTTCCATTGCTCTCTTATCCTTTGGTTCAGGTCAGTCAAGCCACATTGGACTTTACGCTACCTGAATTTATTGTAGGTCAATCCACAGTCGAGAATGTAGAAACCTACTCATGGCTTGAAATCGGACTGCTGATATATGGTATTGGAGTCGTAGCGATGACTGTTCATTTGATCTTTGGCTTCATGATGTCTCAGCGACTGATTGGAAAGTCCAAACTTTTTAAACACCAAGATCTATGGATTGCTGTTCATCCCAAATTCATTCCTGCTTCCTTTTTCGAATACATTCTCTTGCCTGACTTTGATCCAAGTCGTCCGGAGATCAAGCAGATTATCTTACATGAGTCGATGCATGTCCGTTTATTTCACAGTTGGGATTTGCTGTTGATTCAATTAGCCAAAATCATTTTCTGGTTTAATCCTCTGGTTTACCAGTTTGAAAAATCGCTCCGTGAAGTACACGAATATCAGGCAGACCAAGGAGTGACCGGCACTTATTCTAAAAAGGAATACTCAGGACTCTTATTGCAGCTGATCACTAAAGGTCATGGCTGGCAGTTTATGAACAACTTCAATCAATTTCAAACCAAAAAACGAATAATCATGATGAGCAAAACACAATCAGCAAATCGGGAGAAAAGTCGATTTTTATTGGCAGTACC